>DAOTHC010000015.1:0-11773 GCA_035447465.1 Acholeplasmataceae bacterium | reverse complement strand
TTTTTATTACCTGAAATATTTGGTTACAACATACCGATGTATGATTTATTAGTTTTTATCGGTCTATTTTTAATGATTGTCTATGTTGTAAAGCGTTTAGATAAAGAAGGTTTTAGTAAGCAACAAACCAATCGTATCGTTTATATCATTGTTGGAAGCTTATTATGTGCATTAGGTTTTTCGTTTTTACTCGATGGTGTTTTTCACACCATTAAAGAAGGTACATGGACATTTGGTACCGTGAGTTTCTTAGGTGCTTTAATTGGTGGTGTAGGTGCTTTCTTGATTCTGATGAAATTCTTATATAAAGATGACAATAAAGATATGAGAAAGATTATGAATATCTTGATCACAGGTGTCGTTTTAGCGCATGCTATTGGTCGTATGGGTTGTTACTGTGCAGGATGTTGTTATGGGATACCCACAAGTTCATTTTTAGGTGTTATTTTCCCTCATGGTCATGCGCATGATGCATTTCCTAATCAAACCATATTTCCAACACAACTTTTCGAAGCTTTCTTTTTATCGATGTTATTTATTGTATTAAATCGTGTTCATTCATTTAAAAATCGTGAACTAGAAGTTTATTTAATCGGTTATGGTATATGGCGTATCATGATTGAATTTATTCGCGGTGACGATAGAGGTATTTTCCTTTCACTGTTTGAAACAGAGTATAATGTATTTCCAACACCATCACAAGCCATCAGTTTGTTGATGATCATATTGGGTGGATATCTCGTTTATCGCCATATCTCACACAAGAAGGATATGAGTTAAGATCAGATGAAACAAAAAATTGAACTCAAACTAAGTCAACAGATAACATTACTCTTTTTGGTGGCATTCGTCATCATTTTAGAATTGGTTGACTTTGGGTTCTTAGGTCATGAAACAGATGTTCACATGATCATAGATACATTCAAACGTCTTGGTATAGGCACAATCTTTATCATGGTTTTATATTTTTTAGGATATCGAGATATGTTTAAGTTTAATCAAGCGGGTAAATCTCTTTTAGTGATGCTTCCTGCTTTTTTAATTTCGATTAATAATTTTCCAATCAGTGCATTTCTTCAGGGAAGAACTGAACTGAATGAACCTGTTTATCGTATTTTCTTATTTTTCATCGAATGCTTAAGTATTGGATTCTTTGAAGAAATCCTATTCAGAGGTATTCTCTTATTTGTTTTACTCGATATTTTTTCAAATAGAAAATATGGCGTGTTACTTGCAATTGTCTTTTCGTCATTGATATTTGGCTCATTACATATTTTAAATGTATTTGAAGGAGCGTCCATGAACGTCATTATCGAGCAAATCGGTTATTCCTTTTTGATGGGGATGTTATGGGCTGTGATGTATTTAAAAACAAAGAATGTATGGTTGGTCATGTTGTTACATGCGACCTATAACTTTTTTGGTCAAGTTATGTTTGAGTTAGGTACAGTCAATAACCGTTTTGATACAGTGACTGTTGTGATAACGATTATTTTAGCAATAGGTGTTGCTGTTTATAGTGTTTTATTACTCAAGGGTATGAAGCAAGATCAATCGGTAAACTCACATGGTATTATGTGACTTGCTGTAATATAATAAAGAAAAAACAGGGGGGTATTAACTATGGCAAAAATGGTACCAAGACATAATCCAAATCTTCAAGCCAATAACTTGGATGCTATCAAAGATCGGGGAGATTTAGCTGACGCTAATCTAAAAATTGTGCAATCAAAATCTGCCAGTGCCGTCGACATAGTCACATGGGTTGCATTTGGAGTCATCGTTTTGATCATTCTTGCTCTCGTGATCTTCTTTTGATGATTACAATAGTTTGATTATCAAAATGATTGACAGATACATAGAATATGATACAATGACCTTAACTATTGAAAAGAGGTCATTTTATGGTGTTAAATGTCTTTACTCAAGCACTTACACTGGGTATTCCCGTAGCGATTGTATTTGGTATCACATATCTTATTAATCTTTGGTTAGTTAAAAAGAAGAAATGGTATGTATTTATTTTACCAGTCATTTTCTTTGTCATTGGCATCATGTTTTGGGCATTAGGTTTGGTTGCTGATGATTGGGGAGCAATTGGTTTTATGATCTATGGTGTATTATCTGCTCTATTAGCTGTTGGTTCACTACTATCAGCACTACTGGTTTATTTTAAAAAAGCAAATGAAAGTTAAAGAAAACACCTCAATACAAACGATTGAGGTGTTCCTTTTTTTATACGTTCTTTTCAATTAAGGGGTACTTAGATGAGCAGATAAAGATAAATATACTAAGAAATGAGGGTATCATACTCACTAGTGGTACGATGGCAACTGGATTTCTCATTGTTATGATCAGCCAAAAGATTACGGTCAACATGACAACACCCATAACCACCTTTTGAAACATATGAAGTGTTCTAACTCTTGATTCCAAAGGATGAACATTTTTAAAATATAACCATTGTAAGATGATCAAAATCAAGAGTAGCAATGTACAAATAATACCGTTGATGACGAACAGAACACCTGCAATAGCATTCACAAATGCTGCTCCCCAATGCGTGCTCTCATTGATGGAAGATAGTAGGTAAATCCCATAACCTAGCATAAGAACATAAAATCCTAATAAGACATAAACTGAAATCTTTACCCACTTGGATAAAACTAAATCGTTTTGATTCATAAAATCCCCCTACTATTTTTTTATTTATATTGGAAATAGACGATATATTGAGATCCTTCTTTTTTCATCAGTCCATAAACTCTTGACATATCGACTTGATGACCTTTTTCTTTCAAAGCTTCTTTCAAATGATTACCAAAATCAGGATCTTCTAATGTAGGTCTAAAGTTTTCTTCATCAAAGACGAGTTTAACAAAGTTTTGGTGTTTAAGTTGTCCAACTTGAACACCTGATTTGGAATCTGTTCCATCAGGTACAGGAGCTATAGATAAATAGGTGACATGTTTTTTTGATCCTTGTAAAACAACGAACTCAAAAAAGTAGATGTCAGATAAAGTAATACCTTGTTGTTCAGCGAAAGTGGTTAATAAAGCGTCTGCTTTTTCTTGTGTTTCCCCCATGGTTAGTGCAAGTGTTGATAGATTAAGGGTCACATATTCCAAGTTGAGTGGCATTATAGTTCTCCTTTTTTAGTTTAAGTGTACACGTATATAGACGATTTTGTCAATCACCATTGTGAATTTGAAGATTAATCTGAGAAGTGGTATGATATAAACGAAGTATTAGTAAGGGGGATGATTGTATTGAAAATACCTAGACCAGGTGGTTACTGGGATAAAAGTGGTGTCGAAGATAAGTATCTCGATAAATACACGAAAAAAGAAACAAGAAGAACAAAAGGTATGTCACTTGCAAATTGGATTACGGTGATCGTTTTTGTTGCGATTGTGATCTTTATTGTAGTTGTTATTGTATTATAGTCATGAAAACTCATAACAAAGGATAGTGCACAATATGAAAGTTTTAGCTAAAAAAGCATACAATCAATTGTATGTAACAGGTTTTGGTTTTTTAGTTCTAGTAGGTGTTCTGATCTATGCTTTATATTTTGGAGAAGAACAAGATATCCCAACGTATTTCTATGTGATTGTAGGTGGCGTGAGCATCTTTTTGTTCTATCCCATGATTAAACTTCTGATCAGTCCAAAAGATACCATCACAACAGATGGCACATATCTTTATCTTCATTATTTAAAAAGAGAAGAAAAAATTAAATTGACTGACATCACGCGTGTTGACAGTAAACGCGCACGGCATCGTAGTATTACCTATAAATACGGGACGATCATCATTGAGACATCACATGGTTCATATCGCTCAGATCTTGTAGGATTTTGTGATGATGTGAAACGCATCCTTATTGAACAAATCAATATTGCAAAGAACAAATAATTAATAAACCATATAAAAAAAGACACTTCATCGATCGAGATGAGGTGTTTTTATTATAAAAACGAAATAAAAATAGATAATATTAATAAAATAAAGCAATAAATTAATAAAATCAATATAAAAATTAAAAAAATTAATAAAAATATCACAAAACACTTGACAAGGTATTATCGAATGAATATAATGAAAGTGTAAATTAAAAAAATCAATCAAAAGTAAAAAACTAATTCAATAAATTAATTTATAAATAATTGAGTAATGAAAGGAGTAATGACCGATGAGAACAAATAGTTTTGTACACACTGTGATCGATTACATCAAAGATATACTAGCTCAATTTAACGTAAGCAAACAAAGAGAAACTTCAATCTTCATGGCATCAGATGATTTTCAATCCCGATAAACGTTTAATCAAGCATTCTCTGCCTTCGATCATATATCTAAATGACGTCCATCAAGGACAAGAAAAGACTTAAGCAAGCGCCAACTCAAAAGCTTAAGTCTTTTTTCTTTAGCTAATTCCACATGATGCTAAAACTTGAGTTGTGATATCATAGTGTTGTATAGAAAAAATTGAGGTATATATGAAACTTAATGACATTAAAGATTTTTTAAATCTTCATCGTCAAGATAAGGTAGAAAAAATATATAGTATCTATCAGTTTCAACAACGATATGGGGTTAAAGTGACTGATTTAAGAACTCTTGCTAAAACGATAGGATATGATCAGTATTTAGCATCTGAACTTTTAACTATTGATAGTTATGAAACTATCTTTTTAAGTGTGCTCATTAAAGATCCATCATCATGGCAAGTTGATGATTTTAAGTTGTATGCAAAAAAAGCAAGGTCATCATCAGTCGTTGATCAGGCATTAGCTGATGTGATTTTGACATCTCCAGGAGGTCTTTCTTGTTTAAAAGATTTCTTTCAATCAGATGATCCTGATTTAAAATATGCATTTTATGCAACATTTCAAGGCTATTTGAGAAAAACACCGCTTGATATTTTGGATACATCTTTTGGTGCAATCGTACTTGATCACATTAAGATACATATTCAAGATGAATCAGCTAGTATTCAAAACGCAATGAACAATGTTGTTGTGATGGCAGGACTTCATGTTCCTGATCTTGTTGAAAAAGCATATGATGTTGCACATCATATTGGATATGTATTACCAGTACGTGCTAAAAATAGTTGTAATATACAAAGCGCTGTTGATTATTTAGACCGTTATATCGTTAACCCTAAATATTCACGCGTTGCAAAACTCAAACAGGAGAAAACGACATGAAGAAATTAACAACATGGATCAATCTTAAGAAAATCAACATCTTTACTTATATCATGGGGTTCTTTGTCTTAGGGTTTTCAGTTAATCTTTTAAAAGCTTCAACTTTGGGTACCGGAGCATGGGATACAGTTTATATCAATGCTTATACATTGTTTCATCATGTGAAAGGAATCACATGGATCACCATGGGGATGCTGTCCTTTGTTATGGCACTAACGATTATGATCATTGTTTTATTGTACCGAAGAAAATGGAAGTATTTGATGATGTTAGTGCCTGTCTTTGGGGTTGCGATCTTCATTGACTTCTGGAATTTACTTATTTTTCATGATCGTGTTGCAGAACAATTAGGTTTTCAAATCTTATTTTTTGGAATTGGATTACTCATCTTACCCTTAGGATTGACACTCTTTGTAAAATCAACATTTAAAGCTTACGTATTTGATGAACTGATGCTTATGTTTGTTAAAATCACGAAAGCAAAAAAGATTACCTATGTTAGACTCGTTATTGAGTTTATTGGTATTTCAACAGGTTTATTGATTGGATATTTCTCGAATTATCTTTATGATCAAACATTTGGTGCTGTGAATATCGGAAGTTTGGTTTTAACCTTTACGATTAGTCCAGTCATGGCGTATTACTATCGCTTATTGCGTATTAAAACAGGACATTAACTATGGAACAAGAACGTTTGGAACAACAGTCACGTGATAACGTGACACAAATGATTAAGTTTACGTTATTTTCAATTTCTGCAGGGGCGATTCAACTCTTATCGTTTACTCTGTTATTTGAAATTGTTAAATTTATCTACTGGCCATCATATTTGATTGCATTAACATTAAGTGTCCTTTGGAACTTCACGTTAAACCGAAAGTTTACATTTAAATCCGCAAATAACATTCCGATTGCCATGATAAAAGTAGCCTTTTTCTACCTTATTTTTACACCATTATCGACATGGTGGGGAGACAGGTTAACTAACATCAATTGGAATGAATATTTAGTCTTAGGCATAACCATGGTATCTAATCTTATTTTAGAGTTTCTCTATACCAAGTATTTCGTCTATCGAAACAGTATTAACACCGCTATAAAACATTAAAAAATCAGGATGAATGAATAACACTCAACAGTTTAGGGGCTATCAGTTTGATAGTCCTTTTTAATGCTAAACGCTAAAAAGAACTCCACAGTTTTTTCAACTCTTCAACCAGTATTTCTGCAAATTCTTGAGGTTGTAGTATGTTATATTTAGATCTTTTTTAATTCTAATCCGGATTAATGTACCCTAGGATTTAAGTGATCTTTGTTTCAACATCACCAGCTGCACAAGTCACAATTATTACTATATCCGGTATTTCATATCAAACACCTCAACGTTCATTCTCATCTTATTATGAAAACAGAAAAAGCCATATGTTAAGTATATGTGCGGCGTTCATAGTTATGAGTTTATTACTAATAAAAAATAGACACATCATTTTCATTATGATGAAAAATGGAAAGGTATCACATGGTATAATAGAGTCATGACATTATGTAAAGGATGAAGACTATGAAAGACATGAAGATGTATCAAAAAGCAGCATCAGCCATTTTGGCTAAAACAAAAATCAATCCTAAAATTGGTTTAATTTTAGGTTCAGGTTTAGGTGTGTTAGCAGACGAAATGGAAGATGCGGTAAGAATTCCATTTGAAAGTATTCCTTATTTTATGAAACCAACAGCTGAAGGTCATCAAGGAGAACTCGTTGTAGGAAAACTCCAAGGTATTGAAGTTGTCATTTTAAATGGAAGATATCATTATTATGAAGGTTATACCTTACAACAAGTCACATTCCCTGTGAGAGTGATGAAATTATTAGGCGTTGAAACACTTATTTTAACGAATGCATGTGGCGCAGTAAACAGAAACTTTAAACCAGGTGAGTTGATGGTGATCAAAGATCATATCAACCTAACTGCAAATAACCCTCTGATTGGTTCCAATGTTGATTTCTTTGGTCCAAGATTCCCAGATGCATCAGAAATCTATACCAAAAGTTTAAGAGATGTTGCAAAAAAAGTTGCAGAAAAGAATAACATTAAACTCAATGAAGGTGTCTACACATGGTGGACAGGTCCATCCTATGAAACACCAGCAGAAATTAAAATGATTTCAGTTTTAGGTGGTGATGCTGTTGGCATGTCAACAGTGCCAGAGGCATTAGTTGCATCTCATGCAGGTATGAACGTGTTAGGTATTTCATGTTTAACCAACATGGCATCAGGCATTCTACCCCAAAAATTATCACATCAAGAAGTCTTAGATGTAGCAAAACAAGTGAGAGCATCATTTAGTCAGTTGATTAAAGACATTTTAGTTGATATTTCAACAAGCAAGTAAGGGATAGCAGTCTATCCCTTTTTACTTGAAAAAAGTCAAGCAAATCAAAGCCACTTTATCATTTTAGGCGTATAATGTTGTTGGTAAATAAAATGGAATTATAAGGAGTAACATATGAAAGCTATTAAGTTAAAAGAAAATGTGTATTGGGTTGGTGTGATCGACTGGAATCTTCGTGATTTTCATGGGTATTCAACAAGTCGTGGTGGTACATATAATGCGTATTTAATTATCGATGAAAAAGTCACATTAATCGATAATGTCTATGAACCATTCGCAAGCCAAATGATCTCACGCATTAAATCAGTCATTGATCCATCAAAGATTGAAGTTTATATTTCAAACCACAGTGAACCAGACCACAGCAGTGGTATTAAAGAGATTATCAAGTATGCACCCAATGTTCAAATATATGCATCAGCACCTGCTGGTGTGAGATCCATGATGGGGATCTATCATGATATCAACGTTTTACCTGTTAAAACGAATGATATCATTAACATCGGGAAACGTGATTTAACATTTATTCAAACACCACTCGTTCACTGGCCAGATAATATGGTGACCTATAGTAAGTATGATAAAATCTTGTTTAGTAATGACATGTTAGGTCAACATGTCGCATCCTTTGAAAGATTTGATGATGAAATAGACTTCTATGTCTTAAAGGATGAATTAAAAAAGTATTATGCTAATATCGTTCTACCTTATGGTATGCAGACTCAAAGAGCTTTAAAACAAATTAAAGGTTTAGAGATGGATATGATTGCTCCAAGTCATGGTGTGATTTGGAGAAAGTATATCAAAGAGGCATTAGACATCTATGAAAAGATGAGCACTTATCAAAAAGAAGAAAAAGCGGTTGTTGTTTATGATTCGATGTGGGGAAGTACAGAAAAGATGGCAGTGGAAGTTGCAGATGCGTTTGTAGAAGTTGGTATTCCAACAGTCATTAGACACGTCAGACATACACCACTATCAGAAATCATTGTTGATTTGATGGATGCAAAATATTTAGCAGTAGGTTCTCCAACATTAAACAATGGACTCATGACATCGATTGCAAGTTTCTTTGCTTATATGAAAGGTTTAAATCCAAAGAATATCAGTTATGTCGTTTATGGTAGTTATGGATGGAGTGGTCAAGGCACTGAATTTGCAGATGCTGAACTTGAAAGCATGGGTCATACACGTCTCATGAAACCAATTCGTATTCAATACGCACCAACTGAAGAGCAACTTAAAAACTTAAAAGATGAGATTGCTCAGGCAATTAAAGGATAAAAAAGCGATACCATGTATCGTTTTTTTTATCACTTATGATAGAATAAACTTAAAGTTTACATCAAATTGGGGGATTTATGAGAAAGATAATTGTTTTGATTGGCTTATTGTTTATCTTAATGTCATGTCAACGAGAAAAAGATGTTTATAACATCATGTTTTTTGATGCTCAAGGTTCAATCGTTGATCAACTATCTCATGATGATACAAGTCAGCTGACATTGACTGATCATGACATGACAAAAGAAGGATATCAGTTTGTAGGTTGGAAAACCGAAGATGGTACAAAGATTGATGATGATTTTGTTGTGACAGGGGATCTTAAGTTATATCCCATTTATCAAATAAATCGTTACCAAATAACCTTTGATACTGATGGTGGTTCATCTGTAGATGATACAACTTTAGCTTATAATGAATACTTTGATACAATAAGATATATTACTGTAAAAGAGGGATATGATTTTGTAGGATGGTATCTCGATGCTAAAAGATCAATATTTGCTGGTAATGAGAGAATGCCAGCAAATGATGTGATACTTTACGCAAAGTGGAAACCTATGCGCCATGAAATCACTTTTCACTATGCATCAGGTATTAGTGAAACACATATCTTTTTAACATATGAATCATACTTACCTTTTGAACCCTTCTATACATATTATATTTTTGAAGGTTGGTATGAGGAAGACGCAACAGAACCTTTTGATTTTAGTGAAATGCCCAATCATGATGTTGTTCTTTACGAAAGAAGAACTGAAAAAGTCTATGAAATAGAATTTGTTACAGGAAATGGGTATACAATTCCATCCGTGTTATGGCAACCTAGTGGATCTGATTTTGATCTTCATTTAGGAGTTATTTATGAGGATGCTGAACTGATGTGGTGGTACTATGATTCACAATATCAAGAACCGTTTATGGGAGCTATACCAGCAAATAAATCGAATCTCACCCTTTATGCGCTTTGGAGTCCTAAATATTTATCAATGAATCAACCAGCATCAGAGAATGTTTACCACGTCAGGTTAAGAGATTTATTATATGAAGGTATTATTGAAATACCTGAGACTTTCAGAGGATTACCTGTTACTGTGATTACTGATTTTAGGGGTGGTAAGATGAGAGAAGTCGTTATACCAAAAACGGTAACAAACATTAATGCTCATGCGTTTATGGATACAGTGAACTTAACGACAGTAACCTTTCATAATGATAGTGAGTTAAAAACGATAGGTGCTGAGGCATTTATGAATTCATCTATTGGAGCAACCATATATTTACCAGATGGTTTAACTGATATTGGTATGTATGCATTTAGAATGTGCAGATCACTTTTAAATATCTACGTACCATCAAGCATTCAAACGATTGAATTTGGTGCATTTATTCAAACTGATGCCACCATACATATCGCTTTATATGGCCCAACAACAGGATTTGAAGATGGATGGTATAATGATTTTCAAACAGTGGTTTACTTAACTGATTAGTGAGGTGTGACATGGAAAATGATTTCTTAATGACCTTGCACGATATTCAAAAGAATAACTATGACATCAAAGGATATAATGCCAAAGATATCATTGACAAAACGTTACCTTTAATAGGTCATCACGATCCTAAATTTAGAGATGATCTCATTTATCCTGTTTTAGCACATCTATTTCATGATAAACACTTAAATGAAGTTGATTTAGAAAACTATTTAGATCTTCTTATCAGCGATGACTACTTATGTTATGATTTAGAGAATAAAGAATCCTATAGTGCTTTAAAAAGAAGTTTTACTGTGTTACAGCTTGTTATCATTTGTTTTGTACATCGTAGAGATCGTATCATCAAAGAAGATAAGATCAATCATTTACTAAAAAGATTCTTGGATTACTATAGGGAAGAAAGTATCTTAACAGGATATACCCCTCAAGTAGGTTGGATTCATACAATTGCACATAGTGCAGATTTATTTGCTCAACTTCTTCAAGTCGAACATTTTAAAAAGAAAGATATCTTGAATATCTTTAATGCTATCCAACAAAAAATGATGAATGATCATCATGACTTTATCTGTAATGAAGATGAAAGAAGTGTTGTAGCAATTAAAAAAACACTCGATTTAAATCGGCTAAGTCAAGATGAAATCCAATCATGGTTAGATGGGTTTATCATCAAAGATAAAGAGATGATTTATCCAAATAAAATGATATTGCAGAATAACATCAAACGCTTCTTAAGATCACTTTACTTCAGTTTATATAAAGAAGAAATATACCAAGAAATTATTAAACATATTGAACATGTCTTAGAAGAAAACCAAAAGAGATAAAGCGACAATCTTTAGGATTGCCGCTTTTTTCATCGTGATTTTTGTATGGCTTTTTGACGTTTTCGCTCTAAATACTTTTGTCTTTCTTCAACATACTTTAATTCTTTTTTCATTTTCTGGTAGTTATATAATCGCTCAGGTGATAGAAGTCCATCTTCAATATGCTTGATGACTGCACATCCAGGTTCATTCTCATGAGTACAATCACTAAACTTACATGATTTTGATAATTCATAAATATCATGAAATGATGTATCAAAATCAGCTTGGTCGAGTTGAATTTCACGCATACCTGGTGTATCAATCACAATAGCATTTCTTGGTGTTGTAAATAAAGATTTATAGGTTGTTGTGTGTCTTCCACGATCAAGGTAGCCAATACTTTGGGTTAGCATTTCATCTTTACCGAGTAAATGATTGATGATGGTTGATTTACCAACACCAGAAGATCCGATAAAGATATAGGTTTGATAAGGCTTTAGATAATCATCTAATTCCTTATATCCATCATCTTCTTGATCAGAACATGTGATGAGATCAACACCTATAGCGATT
>DAOTHC010000014.1:0-12342 GCA_035447465.1 Acholeplasmataceae bacterium | reverse complement strand
AAGTTATGACATCCAAAAAATTGTGCCCATCAGAATGTTTCCACAAACCACAGAGTGCGAGACACTCGTTATCTTAAAACATCAAAAAAACGCCTAACTAGGCGTTTTATGCTTTTTTAATGTCTGCGATTAGCGAATCGATATCTGATGGTGTTGTTCGGTAGTTTGTAACAAGTCTAATCACTTTAGATGTACCTTTATCTTGCCAGATTTCAAAGGTGTAAGACTGACTTAACTTATCAACAAGATGAGTAGGAAGTTCGATGAACTGTTGATTAGTTGTTGTTTGACTAAAAGGTATGTTTAGTTCTTTCAACTTGCTGATTAAGTAGGTTGCCATGTTGTTTGCATGTCGTGCAATATCAAAGAATAACTGATCTTCAAAGAGTTTTTCAAACTGCATACCAATCAAAAATCCTTTAGCAAGTAATCCACCACTCTGTTTCATAGAGTACCTAAAGTAAGAATCAAAGGCTGCATGTTTCGTGATGACCACTTCACCTAAGAGTGCGCCATTTTTCGTACCACCGATATAGAATATATCTGTATAGGTTACCATATCTTGAAGTGTTAAATCTAGGTTTTTAGATGTGAGAGCTACACCAAGACGTGCACCATCAACAAATAGATAAAGATGAAGTTTTTGACAGAGTTCATAGATGTCTTTAAGTTCTTGTTTATCATAGACAAATCCTGTTTCAGTTGCATTCGATATGTATACCATTTTAGGTTTCACCATATGTTCATCTGTAAAACTCTGATATGCTTTTTCGATTAAATCAGGTGTTAATTTTCCATCTATGGTGGGTACTGAAATGATTTTATGTCCCGTAGATTCAATCGCTCCCGTTTCATGAACCTCAATGTGTCCCGTAGATGCAGATATCACCGCTTCATAAGGTTTTAGAAGGTGTGAGATCACAATTTTATTGGTTGAAGTCCCACCTGACATAAAGTGCATAAAGACAGGTACTTTGAGATGTTTTTCGATATTTGTTTTTGCTTTTTTAACATGTTCATCCATACCGTATCCAAGATGAGCTTCATGAGCATGTTTCATCATGAATTCTAAAATTTCTGGATGAGCTAAATCATTATAATCATTTCTAAAATGTATCATGCGTTTGACCTTCCTTATTACTCTCGATTATAGCATAAAAAAACAGAAGTTTGATAACTCCTGTTACGCTCTTACAAATGGGTTTAATTTTTTCTCATGACCCATATCAGTTGATCGACCATGCCCGGGATAAACGATGGTATCTTCATCAAATAACTGATACATTTTTTTTATGGATTGATAAATGACTTGAGGGTCTGAAAGTGGAATATCTGTTCTTCCAATGCTTTGGAAAAATAGTGTATCTCCAGAAAATAAGATCTGATTCGTGTAAAGAACTGTACTACCTTCAGAATGACCAGGTGTTTCATAAACTGTAAATGAGTGGTTGATGTGGTTAATCACATCGCCTTCTTTAACCCATGTATCTACAGGAATCTCGTAACCCATTTGATTGTAGCTGCTTTTCCCCATCCAAATACGATCTTTGGCTGGTGCATACACAACACAACCAAATGCTTCCTTCATTTGTTTAACACCACCCACGTGATCAGGATGACCATGTGTGATGTAGATAGCTTCTACAGTTAACTCATTTTTATTGATATATCTGATAACATCATCGCTTTCGTATCCAGGATCGATGATGATCGCTTTCTTTTCTTCTATTACCACGTAGCAATTACTTCTTAAGTTGCCAAGTGTAAACCTTGTTATATCCATTTTTAATCACCTTATGCATTATAGCACATTTTAAGAAGATGCCAAGTCTTTTTTACAGTAAAGATGGTGAATATCCTCAGTAAGCGTTATCTTTAATCATCTTTTAAGCATTTTAAGACTGTATTTTGTATAATAAGGTTGCTATAGAAGGAGTTAATCAATATGAACATTTATCAAAACTATACAGAGCTCATCGGGAAAACACCGCTTTTAAGACTACGTCGTCTAGAAAAGCTTTTCAATCTTGAAGTAGAACTTGTTGCTAAACTTGAAAATCATAATCCGCTATCCAGCGTTAAAGATCGTCTTGCTTACGCTTTAATTGAAGCATGTGAAAAAGCATATACCATCACAGATCAAACACATTTTGTAGAGCCGACATCTGGTAATACAGGTATTGGTCTTGCTTATTTATGTGCAGCTAAAGGATACAAACTGACCTTAATCATGCCTGAATCAGTATCGAAAGAACGCGTATCGATTGTTAAAGCACTCGGTGCGAGCGTGATTTTAACTGATAAAACTTTAGGTATGAAAGGCGCTATTCAAAAAGCTTACGATATGCGAAGTGAGAATCCGAATGTCATCATACCGATGCAGTTTGAAAATCTCGCTAATCCAGAAATTCACAGACGCACGACAGCACCTGAAATCTTACAGGATACTGATAAACAACTAGACTATTTTATTGCAGGTGTCGGTACTGGTGGTACCATCACAGGTGTGGGCGAAACATTAAAAAAAGAATTAACGAACATTAAAATTGTTGCTGTTGAACCTAAAGATTCTCCTGTTTTATCAGGTGGAAAACCTGGACCTCATAGCATTCAAGGTATTGGCGCTGGATTTATTCCACCTGTATTGAATACTAAGATTATTGATGAGATTGTCCAAGTATCCAATGAAGATGCAGTCGAGTATGCACGTTTATTAGCTAAAACAGAAGGTGTATTTGCAGGGATTTCAACAGGTGCAATTCTTTATGCCGCTATCCAAATAGCTCAAAGAAAGGAAGCGCGCGGAAAACGTATTGTCTTTATCGTATGTGATACAGGCGAACGCTATTTATCTACGCCACTCTATGACCTATGATGAAATGTACGGTTGAAGATGTTAGAGCTGTCAAGAAGTTTGATCCAGCAGCATCTAACTGTTTCATGATTTATTTTACCTATCCAGGTGTGATTGCTTTAAGAAGACACCGCAGAGCTCACAAATTATGGAACAAAGGCTTCCTAAATCTTGCGAGGATTATCAGTTATAGAACACGTCGTATCACAGGCATTGATATTCATCCAGCAGCTCAAATCGGTCATGGTGTCTTCATTGATCACGGGATGGGAACAGTGATAGGAGAAACGGCTGTCATTGGTGATAACTGTGTTTTATATCACGGTGTTACCTTAGGGGCTAACACATTTGAAAAAGTGGATCGTCATCCTAAACTAGGTAATAATGTCATCGTTTATGCGAATGCAACCCTCATTGGTCCTATTCATATTGGAGATCACAGCATTGTTGCTGCAGGAGCAGTTGTCGTCAAAGATGCACCTCCATACAGCAAATTAATCGGTATTCCAGCACATCGAAATAGCTCGGTTTAGGGCTATTTTTTTCATGTTTATTATCATTTAAAAGCCTATTTATAATCTTGATTAAATCATTTGATATTCATCATAGATATTTCTGAAATGAGTGGGTATCATTTTAGAAGAAGTTGGTTCATTAACGATTGATTAACTAAAAATAATCAACTGATTTTAGGAACTCAAGCAGGAACAAACAACATGATTTTCACACTTGATCCAATCGCTTGGTACATCAGTGCTGGTGGATTCCAGTCTACTGAACAGATGATTGAAGATATTGAAGCTGTGATTCAGTTATTTTAACATTCAGCCCCTTTAGGGGCTATTTTGTTTCACATATTTAATCAGTTTATTGACAAAAAAATAAATATTTGTTATCATTAGTTGAGCTTTTAGGAGGTTTTTATGAACTGGGCAGATATTTTAGTTATTATTGTAACCATCTTATTGATTGGTACCGTCTTATTACAAACTTCACAGGATGATATTAAAGATGCATTTAGCGGAGAAAAATCAGAATTATTCAAAAACCGTAAATCACGTGGTTTAGAATTATTCTTAGTTCGTTCTTCAGCTGTTCTATCTGTAATCTTAGTCGTTCTAGTTATCGTTTCTAACCAATTACATTAAGATTGATGATGTGAAAACTAAGTGTTTCTAACGAAACGCTTTTTTCATCAAAGGAGTTCTATGCAACGTTATTTCCTATCTTCAAATGATCGTGAAATCACAGGTTCTGATGCACATCATATCATGCATGTCATGCGTATGTCATCAGGCGACAACGTCATCGTTTGTTTTGATAAGCGATGTTTTTTATCAGCACTGACCATTGAAAACCAACGTGTTTTCTATGATGTTGTCGAAGAACTACACGATGACAAAGGGGCACACATCACGTTGATCCAAGGACTTCCAAAACACCCTAAGGGTGAAACGGTTTCGAAATATGCTACCATGTTTGGAGCATCAGAAATCATCTTTGTTCCTATGCAGCGAAGTATTGCTAAACTTGATAATGAAGCAAACAAACTGAAACGTATGCATGCTATTGCCAAAGAAGCTGCTGAGCTTGCGCATCGATTTGATGTCCCACAAATCTCATTTGCAGCCTCGTTGAAGCAGATGAATTGGAACTATGATATCTTGTTGGTTGCTGATGAAAACGAGAAGACCAAAACACTTTATGATGCACTACCAAAGATATCAGAACACTTAAAAATTGCCTTAGTGATTGGACCGGAAGGTGGACTTTCAGACGCGGAAAGAACATTTTTTGATCAACAGGGAGCACACATGGTTTCACTTGGTAAATTGATCTTACCTACGGAACTTGCATCCCTTTATGCACTCACCTACCTATCATTGAAAAACTTTTAAAACTTTTTGACAAAAGTAAAAAAATGCTATATAATGATTAAGGCTAATGAATCTCAGCGTGGAAGGAGGGCAGACTATGCCTAAAACAATCGTTCGCGAAAAAGAATCAATTGAAGATGCTTTACGTCGCTTTAAACGTGATGTTTCTAAGTCAGGAACTCTCCAAGAAGCACGCAAACGTGAGTTCTACTTGAAACCATCAGTAGAACGTAAAGAACGCCAACGTGCAGCACGCTCTAAAAAGAAGTAACGCACAAAATCGCACCTTCGGGTGCGTTTTTATATCGCTTTGAACTGAAAAAAGGACAAATGGTGCTTTTTTCTTTTTGTCTCTATGGTATAATGATTTATACGGTAAGGAGCGGATTTAATGAAATTAAATCAACAAATTCATCACGCCGAAGCTATCGCAAGACTCGTCGGTGTACAAGATCGTAATCTCTTGGTTTTCAAGCAATACTTAGGTATGACTGTTACCGTGAATGGTTCTGAAATCATTACGGATGCAAAAAAAGAACAGTTGCCATTGCTGGAAGCTATTTTTTCCGTTTTAATTGAACTCGCTGAACATCAAGTTCAATTATCAGAAAGAGACATTATGTACATCATTAAACTCGCTGAGAAAGATGAGTTAGCTGGTGTCTTTGACCTTTACAAAAATAGAAAACGAATTTTAGTTAATGATCAAGGAAGATCGATTTATCCAAAAACGTTTAATCAAAAGACATATGTTGAGATGATGGCACACCATGACTTGGTGTTTGGTGTCGGTCCTGCAGGTACAGGTAAAACGTATTTAGCAGTTGCTCAAGCGGTTGCTGATTTAAAAAACAATAAAGTCAAAAAATTGATTTTAACTCGTCCTGTTGTTGAAGCTGGTGAGAGTTTAGGATTTTTACCTGGAGATCTAAAAGAAAAAGTAGACCCTTACTTAGTACCATTATATGATGCCCTCTATGAGATGTTAGGTACACAAACCACACTATCCTTAATGGAAAAAGGTGTGATTGAAATTGCACCTTTAGCTTACATGAGAGGACGCACCTTAGAAAATGCGTTTGTCATCCTTGATGAAGCACAAAATACAACGAAAGTTCAAATGAAGATGTTTTTAACACGTTTAGGGTTTGCATCCAAAATGGTGATCACTGGCGACCCTTCACAATCTGATTTACCCAAAGGTGTACCCTCAGGTCTTTATCAAGCATTAGGTCTTTTAGACCATTTAGATGATATAAAAATTGTGACATTTGATAAGTTGGATGTCGTTAGACACCCACTGGTTCAACGCATTCTTGAAAGGTATGAAGCTCATGAAGACTAATTTGTTTAATCAAACAGATATCGATTTAAAAGATATTAAAAAAATCATGCGTCGTATTTTTAAACATGTCAAAGAAAAAATGAGCATGCAAATTATTTTTGTTACGCAAGAAGAAATTCATCGTTTGAATTTAGCTTATCGAAAGATCGATAAACCTACGGATGTCTTAAGTTTTGTCAATGATGATGAAGATGATAAATCATTAGGTGATATTTTCATCTCCATTGAACAAGCTCAAAAACAAGCTGAAGAATTAGGACACTCTTTTGAAAGAGAAATTGGCTTTTTAGCAGTCCATGGTTATTTACACTTAAAAGGTTATGACCATCATACACCTCATGAAGAAGAGGCTATGACCAAGATGCAAGAAGACATACTTCGTAAAGCAAAATTAGAAAGGACTTCATTATGAAACCAAACATCCAAGAAGCATTAAATGCGAGAGATAAAGCATATGTTCCTTACTCACATTTTAAAGTAGGAGCAGCAATTGAATTAAAAAATGGAAAAATCATTCATGGTGCAAACATTGAAAATGCATCGTTTGGTTTAACATGTTGTGCAGAAAGAAACGCGCTTTTTTCCTTGATTAGCCAAGGCTATCAAAAAGAAGACATCGTTTCAATCACGATTATCGCAAACGATCATGGACCTGTATCACCTTGTGGTGCTTGTCGTCAGGTGATGCATGAACTCATGCCTAAAAATACCAAAGTCTATTTAGCAAATACCAAAGGAGAAATCAAAGAAACTTCAACTGATGAACTTCTTCCTTATGGCTTTGTCTTTGATGAAAAGCCACATGACTAAAACGTATCGCTCCGGCTTTGTAGCTATTGTCGGTAGACCGAATGTCGGTAAATCAACATTGATTAATGCACTCATAGGTGAAAAGATTGCCATCATGAGTCCAAAACCTCAGACAACAAGGCATCGTATCATGGGTGTCTTAAGTAAAGAGGATTATCAAATTGTCTTTGTTGATACACCAGGTCTTCACAAGGGAAAAGATTTACTCAATAAAACGATTGATAAAATCGCAGTATCAGCCATCTCAGATGTTGATGTGGTGCTCTATGTTGTCGATCGTGCCAAAGATGCATCATCTGAATACATCTTAAACTACTTTAAACAAGCACAAGTTCCTGTGTTTCTTGTGATTAACAAGATCGATACATTAAAGAATAAATCTCAGATTGATGACATCATTTTAAGTTATTTATCCAGTTATCCCTTTGAGGGAGTCATACCAATTTCTGCTAAGGAACATACATATTTAGATAAGATTGAGGAGTTGGTTGTTCCTCTTCTCGAAGAAGGACCTCAATTTTTCCCAGAAGAGATGACATCTGATCAGACAGAAGAACAATTGATGAGTGAACTGATTCGTGAAAAAATTCTTTATCACACCGAACAGGAAGTGCCACATGCGGTTGCTGTCGTAATCGAATCACTTCAAGAAAATGACGAACAAAATACGATTGACGTTTCCGCACTCATCATCGTTGAACGCGCCACACAAAAACAGATTTTAATCGGTAAAGGTGGCGAAAAGATGAAAAAAATCGGTATGGAAGCAAGAAAAGAAATTAATCAATTATTAAATACCAAGATTCATCTCACCTTATGGGTGAAGGTCAAAAAGGATTGGCGAAATCGTCCAGGCGATCTTCGATCACTAGGTTTTTCTGAGGACATCTAATGGAAGGTATCATTTACAAAGTCCAGCCTTATCAAGAACATGGTAGACTCTTATTTACGTATACACCACAGGGGAAATTCACGTTACTTGCTCAAGGTGCACAAAAAATGAATCAAGGATCTCGCATCTTAGCCCAGTTTTTAACGAAGATCTCATTTGCTGAAGGACGTAAATCATTTATCCCCCTTCAGGATGGTAAGATCATCAATGACTATCATCACATCAAAGATGACTTTTTTCAAACGAAATCAGCTGCACTGATTCTTGAGATTATTGATCACTTGGTCGTTGATAATCAAAATCATGGTCTTATTTATCAAGAGGTTATGCTAGCGTTAGATCATGATCATCTTGAAGTCATCGCATTATCATTTGCCTTAAAAATGCTAAAAGAGTTAGGCTATGGACTTGATCTTTCTCCAGATGGTAGACCGATTAAAGGTGTCTCCATTGAGCGAGGAAGCCTCATTTATCAAGATGACAACATCCCAATTGATTTAGAGATTAAAGATGCCATTGTGTTACTCAAACTTTCCGTTATGCCCTATGATGTGCTTCAACATGAATCATTTGAAGATTTATCTAAAATAAAAGATTTTATTTTAAAATATTATAGTTTTCATTTACAAACAACATTAAAAAACCTACAATAATCAATAAAGGATGTGCTCATATGGTAACACTCGATCAAATTGTACAATATGCAAAATCAACAGGTTTTATCTATCAAGGTAGTGAACTCTATGGTGGTTTAGCAAACACATGGGATTATGGTCCCTTAGGAAGTTTACTTAAGAAAAATATTAAAGATGCATGGATTAAGAAGTTTCAACGCGAAAATCCCTATAATGTGCTTTTAGATAGTTCCATTCTCATGAATTCTGAAGTATGGAAAGCATCAGGACACGTGGGAGGCTTTTCTGATCCCTTAACGGAGTGTAAGAGTTGTAACAATCGCTTTAGAGCAGATAAGCTTATTGAAGATTACGATCATGACGTTCATCCAGATGGATGGTCAACTGAAAACATGTATAACTATTTAGTTGACAACAAGGTGGCATGTCCTAATTGTGGCAAATCTGACTGGTTACCTATTCGTGCATTCAATATGATGTTTCAAACGTACCAAGGTGTCGTTTTAGAACAAGCTAGCCAAATCTACTTACGCCCAGAAACTGCTCAAGGTATTTTTATCCAATTTAAGAACATTCAACGTACCACACGTAAAAAGGTTCCCTTTGGTGTATGTCAAGTGGGTAAGTCATTTAGAAATGAAATTACACCAGGTAACTTCATTTTTAGAACACGTGAGTTTGAACAGATGGAACTTGAGTTCTTCTGTAAACCCGGTACTGAACTTGAATGGTTTATGTATTGGAAACAATTCTGTATGGATTGGTTAACATCACTTGGTTTATCCAAAGAATCACTTGAATTTGATGATCATAAACCAGAAGCTTTATCACACTATTCGAATGCAACAACAGACATCAAGTTCCGCTTCCCATGGGGATTCGATGAACTTTGGGGAATTGCCTCTCGTACAGATTACGATTTAAAAGCACATCAAAATCATTCAGGTGAAAACCTAACGTATTTGGATCCTGATACCAATGAACGTTACCTGCCCTATGTCATTGAACCATCTGTCGGTGTTGAACGTCTGATCTTAGCGTTCCTTACACAAGGTTATGATGAAGAAAGATTACCCACAGGTGACATAAGACAAGTGCTTCACATTCATCCAGCACTCGCTCCCTATAAGGCAGCCGTGTTGCCACTGATGAAAAAAGATCACAGTGAAAAAGCGTTTGAAATCTTTCAGATGCTCAGTAAATACATGGATGTGACCTATGATGAAACACAAAACATTGGTAAACGTTATCGTCGTCAAGATGCAATAGGTACATATCTATGCATCACAGTCGATCATGACACCTTTGTTGATGATACCGTCACAGTAAGAAATCGTGACACCATGGCACAAGTTAGAGTGCCTATTAAAGACTTAAAGAGCTATCTTGAACAAGAAATTGCATTTTAAGGGAGGACATGTATGGATGACAAACTCATTGAACTCATAAATGAGAAAACGCCGATCGTCGATTTGGTCAGCGAGTTTGTCACGCTGCAAAAAAAGGGTAAAAACTTTTCAGGTTTATGCCCATTCCATCAAGAAAAAACACCAAGTTTCTTCGTTTCACCAGAAAAAAACATTTGTAAATGTTATGGATGTGGTGAAGGCGGTAGCCCCATTAACTTCTATCGAAAGATTAAAAACATCTCTTTTGAAGAAGCTGCTCAAGAATTAGCACAACGTGCAGGGATTGAAGTTAAAAAAACCAAAGTTAAAAAAGACCCTTATGAAACGTATTATGCGCTTTTAGAAGAAGTAGCAAACTTCTATGAGTTTAATTTAAAGCACAGTGAAAAAGGTTTAGAGGCTATGTCATATTTAAGCCAAAGACAGCTTAATGATGAACAGATCAAACACTTTAGATTAGGCTACGCACCAACGTTTGGCAATGCGATTTATCAACTTCTTAAAAATAAAGGATTTCAGGTTTCTGACATGATTAAACTCGGTGTCGTTAAACAAAACGACCAAGGTGAGTATTATGATTTGTTTGCTGACCGCATCATGTTTCCAATTACAGATCCTAAAGGACATGTCGTTGGATTTAGCGGAAGAACCATGCAAGCTAAAGAAACTGTGAAATACATGAACAGTCCTGAAACCGTCATCTTTAAAAAAGGAACATTACTGTATCACTTCTATGAAGCACTGCCTGAAATTAGAAAAGAAAAACAAATCATTTTATATGAAGGTTTCTTCGATGTGATTTCAAGTTATGCAGCAGGTATGAAACAAGGGGTTGCTACGATGGGGACCTCGCTCACCAAAGAACAAGCGAGACTCATGAAAAGCGTCTCATCCAATGTGGTAATTGCCTATGATGGTGATAGTGCAGGATTAAAAGCTGCAGATCATGCTATCCCGATTTTGGAAAAAGAAAACCTCAAGGTTGAGGTCTTAACCATTCCAGAAAAAATGGATCCCGATGATTTTATCAAATCATATGGTCCTGAAGCTTATGAGAAATTATTTGGTGAATATACTGAAGATGGCTATCAGTTTAGATATCGCTATTATCGCATGGGTAAGAACTTAGCCAATGCAAATGACTTAAAGGATTATAAAAAACAAGTGATGATGATGGTTCAGTTTGCTGATCCATCCATCAAAGCACATTATGTGCAACGCTTATCTAAAGAGTTTAATATTCCAATAACGGAACTTGATCAAAAGCCCGTTCGTCTACCTAAAGAAGAAGTTAAACTTCCACCAAAGGAAAGACCCAAAACACTGAATAAATACGAACAAGCTGAAAGACATTTGATTTTAGCGATGTTACAGTCACGACAACATGTATCAAAAGTGATGAATCAGTTAACATTAAATGACTTTGCAGACGTGATTGTATCAACAATTCGCTTTGCGATTGATCGTTATTATCAAGATCATCATGAATTAACGATTGAATCATTTCTAGATACTTTGAAAACAGAACAGCGTGAGCTGATGGAACAAAGTATCTTACAAGATACGCTATGGAAAAAGAAAACCATCTTCACAGATGAAGATGTCAAAGAATGTATAGATGTCGTTTTAGAAGCGAGTGATAAACGTCGCATCGCTGAAATTAATGATTTACTTAAGGATTTAAATGACATCAATGATGCTTTATCACGAGATAAGCAATTATTGATGAAAGAGAAAGATGCAATCAAAATGCGATTGCAGAATAAAACCAAGGAGGAATAAGATGGATAGAGAAAAAATCATTTCCCAACTGATCAAGAAAGCTGGTAAAGACAAATTTCTAAGTCAAGATGATGTCGTTCAATATGCAGATCCTAACAGCGAAGACTATTTTGAAATTGAACGTGCACTTTTAAATGAAGACATTGATATCATTATTGGTGATGATCTCGAAGAAGAGGAAGAAGAGCTTAAAGAAGAAGTTCTAGAAATCGAAGAAGAGGAAGAAGCTGATTTTGATTTAGAAGATGTTGAACCAGATGATTTATCATTATCTGGACTTGAAGTTGAGGAAGAAGAACTCATTAACATTGAATCGATTGCTTCATCGATTAAAATCGATGATCCAGTACGCATGTACTTAAAAGAAATCGGTCAAATTCCTCTACTTAACCAAGAGGATGAAAAGAAGTATGCTGTAGCTGTCTTCGAAGGACGCTATGCGAAAGAACAATTAGATGATGTTGAGGCTGGAAATTTAGAACTTTCAGATGATGATCTCACCGAATTAAAGCGTATTGTAGATAAAGCACAACATGCTAAAAACAAGCTTGTTGAAGCGAACTATCGTTTAGTTGTATCCATTGCAAAACGCTATGTAGGTCGTGGTTTACTCTTCTTAGACTTAATTCAAGAAGGTAACATGGGTTTAATGCGTGCCGTTGATAAATTTGATTACGAAAAAGGATTTAAATTTTCAACATATGCAACATGGTGGATTCGTCAAGCGATTACCCGTGC
>DAOTHC010000013.1:0-13584 GCA_035447465.1 Acholeplasmataceae bacterium | reverse complement strand
TTTGAATGAGTTGCATGATTTGAACAGATGTTTTACTATCTAATGCACCTGTGGGTTCATCCGCTAATAAGATTTTAGGATTATTAACAAGTGCTCTTGCAATAGCAACGCGTTGCATCTGTCCACCTGATAACTGATTAGGGCGTTTATGAATATGATCTTTTAGACCTACTTCTACTAAAACTTCAGTAGCTCTTTCTTTTCTTTCTTTTGGACCTATACCAGAAAGTCTTAATGACATTTCAACGTTATCTAATACAGACAAATGTCCAATCAGGTTGTAACTTTGAAAAACAAACCCAATGGTAGCATTACGATAGGCATCCCAATCTTGATCTTTAAATGCTTTTGTTGATTTTCCATCGATTAATAAATCACCACTGGTGTAACGATCTAAACCACCGATGAGATTTAACATGGTTGTTTTACCTGAACCTGACTGACCTAAAATAGAAACGAACTCATTATTTTTAAATTCGAGATCAATACCATTTAAAGCAGGAAACGGTTGACCAGCAACAACATAACTTTTTTTAATTTGAACTAACTGTAACAAGGGTCATCTCTCCTTCATTTTGAGCAACTCGATTATATCATTAGATATCCTCAAATCATTAAATATTGCTTATTTCCTAACATTTCACACGATATCCCACGATGCGAGCAAATCGCTTGATTTTAATTCGAATTCGAAATATAATAGCCATAGAAAATGAAATGACTAAAGGAGATGTTACACATGAATCAATTAAAAATTGGTATTATTATTGGAAGCACACGCGAAGGACGCGTATCACCTCAAGTAGCAACTTGGGTTAAAGAACAAGCAGATTTAAGAGGAGATGCGACTTATGATATCGTTGATATCAAATCATTTAAACTCCCATTACTTGGTGAATCAGAAGATTTAACCGGTGTTCAAGCTTGGAATGAAGCGCTCGCTTCGTATGATGGATTTGTTTTTGTAGCAGGTGAGTATAACCATTCAATCACAGGTTCACTTAAAAATGCTTTAGATAGTGCAAAAGACCCATGGAATAATAAAGCTGCAGGTATTGTTTCTTATGGATCAGTTGGTGGAGCAAGAGCTGCTGAACACTTAAGAGGTATTTTAGGTGAACTACAAATTGCAGATGTTAGAACACATGTTGCTTTATCCATGTTTACTGATTTTGAAAACTGGTCAGTATTTAAGCCACAGCAACTTCACTTAACCAATCTAAACCAAATGCTAGATCAACTCACATTATGGGTAAAAGCTTTAAAAACAGTTAGAAATTAATTTTCTATCCCATAATCTTTCTACTTTAACAACGAAGTTTCCTTCATAGGTTGTATTTCTTGACAAGATTAGTTAAAATACTAATATACGACACGTATGGAGGTTAATAACGATGCCAAGAAGAATTACTGATGTTTGTATCGCTTGTGGCGCATGCCAAGCAGAATGCCCAGTAGATTGCATCTCTGAAGGTGACATCTACGTTATTGATGAAGATATTTGTATTGACTGCGGTGCTTGTCAAGCCGTTTGTCCAACAGATGCGATTATCGAAGTTTAATTAAACGAAAATAGAAAAGGAGCTACCCGCTCCTTTTTTATTTGTCTTTTATGAGAACTTAAAGCTAAGAGAGCCTTTCGCATCATCACCGATGATTCGCAGTCTCATTTTTCCGTCTGATGCCGGAATGAGATTAACCCCTTCATTAAGTATAATGATCTCATCATCTTCTGTCACAATGATACAGGTGAATCTGCCTGATGATATGGACTGTTCGATCGTAATGGTAACATCCTCATCAGCATCCATACGATCAAGTGTAAAAATACCTGAAAAACGTTTAAATGTAATCTCTTGATCATGATAGTATTTTCCTAGAAAAGAATAAGTATCACCAACAAGAACCCATCGTTCTTCATCATCATAGATGGCACCATGTTCAGAAAATGTACATCCTGATAACATAATCCCTGAAAACATAACTACAAGTAAAACAAACCATTTTTTCATAACTTTCCCCTAATTGACCTCTGATTCACTACGAAATAACTCGTAGTATTCAACGTGTTCTTGATAGCGATCTTTTGCAGACTTTAACATATCCTCAAAATCGAAGTGAAAATGTGAGATGATTGGAAATATAAAATCATATTCTTGTTCTGCAATTTTCATGTCCGCTATCGATATAAGTAGCAATTCTTCAACTAAACGTTTAACAGCATGCTCGCTCATTGAGAAAACTGCTCGATATAACGCATCTTTTGGAATTTTATAGACGACCACTTCACTTGGATCAACACCCACCATACTACAGAGTACAATAAGCATTTGAACTTCACCTTGCGTAATGATACCATCAGCTTCTGCCATATAATGTGCTAACACGAGTAAGACAACATGATCGAGTGGTGTTAAATCTGACATTTTGTTAAGACTTGCATAAAATGCTCGATAGTTTTGATTGTCAAGTTCCTTAAAACTTCTAGCGAACTCAAGAAGCTTCTTTTCACCTTCTGTTCGCCTTTGATCAACACTCATCATCGTATAACCCATACGAATAACTTCAATCAGTTTATCTTCAGAAAGATTCGAAAAAATATGACGAAAAAATTCGTCATCAATTGTCTCAACATCTTTTAAATCGACATGAATACTTTTAGCAAGCATCCATACAAGGTTTAACTCTTCGATTTTGACAGTTAAATCGGCGGTGATAATCATGTTTAAAAAGGCAATAACTGCACGTTTTTCATCCATCGTATAGTTTTCCATTAAAGACATATCCATCACCTCTTAACTTCATTATACCGCTTAATGGATAATAAAAAAACACCTTTCGGTGTTAACAACAAGACTGCATTCCCCATAGATAACCATACAAGAAAACAAAACGTTTAAAACAAAGTATAAGTTAATTGTAAGAATGAAAAGACAAACCATAATTCCCAAAACAGATTTAACACTTCAAACCGAAACATTTATCTATGGGGAATACACTTATAGTATACATCGATTCATATGAAATAACAAGCAATTTAAAAAAAGAGAGCCTTATCGGTTCTCATTTCCTTTTTTGTAGGGCTTATCAAATGACTTCTTTTGATCATAGGATCGATTGGGATCATAAGGTTTTTTGTAGCCTGTTGAATTGGGATTAGAAGATGGTCTTTGTGAACCTTCTCTAGGTACATAAGCTTTCTTCTCATATCCTTCTTTTTGATATGGCTTTTTGAATTCACCAGGTTTACGAGGTGGATATGATTTTCTCTCACCATCGTCATAACTTCTGTTTTTAAATGATTCACTTTTCGCCATTGAAATCATAGGCTCATCATCACTTTTAAGTGATTCGCGTTTCTTACGAGGTAGATCAGATCGAGAAAAGCCTTTTTTATCTTCTCTTTCTTCCTGATACTCATGATAAGATTTCTTAGATGATTCTTTGTAGTTCTTCACAAATAGTTTTTTTCCTTTTTTAAGTTTGTTAAAGCATTTTACGCTTTCATTATCTACGCAAATATCATATAATGATTCACATGTTTTGTCAATGATATATAGATGTTCTTTTAGATTATTATGGAAGAAGACTAGCTGCTAACTCATCAATGATCACGGTACAGTGTGGATGGAGCTGTAAAATGGATGCAGGTAGGTCTTGTGTGACTTCCCCATATAGCATCTGATAGACAGCTTCACTCTTTTCTTTTCCGGATGCCAGTAAGACGATGTGCTTCGCTCTCATGATGTTTTTAATCCCCATGGTGATGGCGTATGTTGGTACCTCGTCGATACTTCCAAAGAATCGTGAGTTATCTAATCTTGTTTGTTCATCTAACTTGACAACAAACGTTTCATTACCAAAAGGAGTACCTGGTTCATTAAAACCGATGTGTCCATTTGAACCAATACCTAAGATTTGTAAATCAATGGGATTTTTCTTTAATAACTTATTATACTCTTTAGCAATGCTATCAATGCGTGTTACATCGTTTTCAGGTAAATGAACATGTTCGATATCGATATCTATATGTTTAAATAAATGTTCATTCATAAATGAAAAATAACTTTGTGGGTGGTTACGTGAGATCCCCACATATTCATCAAGATTAAATGATGTTGCTTGCTTAAAAGAGATTTGTTTATGTTGATAGGCTTCAATGAGACATTGATATAAGCCTATCGGTGACGAACCTGTGGCTAAACCTAATTTTGCATCAGGCTGTTTAGTCAGCAAATCAATCACGATTTCAGATGCTTTTTTTGAGATTTCTTCGTAGTTTTTTACAATAATGAGTTCCATATGACACCTGACTATAGTTTTTTAAGAGACTCACGAATATTTCCGTGATGTTCGTTCAGCATTTCTTTAATCTTATTCTTATCTTCAATGTGGGACATGATACCAAAGATAGCATATTTAACTGAATTGTAACGTGTTAAATATGCTTCTGCAACTTCTTGAGAACATCCTGTAACTTCCATAACGATGTTGGTTGCTCTTGAAATCAGTTTATTATTTGACATGGCAACATCAATCATTAAATTCTCATAGACTTTTCCTAACTTCACCATGGAAGCTGTCGTAATCATATTGAGAATAAGTTTTTGTGCAGTTCCTGATTTCATACGTGTTGATCCCGTTAGAGGTTCAGCACCTGTAATTGCTTCAATGGGATGATCAGCAACTTTAGCAATTTCAGAGTTTTCTGATGTAGTTATACATGCTGTTTTCGCACCAATTGATTTAGCGTATTCGATGCCACCAATCACATAGGGTGTTCTTCCACTTGCTGCAATACCTATGACAATGTCATGTTCTGTTAATTTTGTCTTTTGCAAATCTTTACGCGCTTGTTCTTTAGAATCTTCTACGCCTTCAATCGGAGTACGTAATGCTTTATCACCACCAGCGATGATACCTGTTACCATTTTGTTAGGTACACCAAAAGTAGGTGGACATTCCGATGCATCAAGGACACCTAAACGACCTGAGGTTCCAGCACCGATATAGATTAAGCGGCCACCTTGTCTAAAGACATCTGATACGATATCAACAACAACCGTAATTTGATCGATTGCCTTTTCAACTGCAAAAGCTACAGTCTTATCTTCATCATTTATCATTTGTAGAATTTGCTTGGTCGATGCAATATCAATATTCTTTGTATTCTCATTTCTTTTTTCTGTACTAATTTTGCTTATATCTAACATGATGTCACCTCAAATAGTTTTTTTATGCCTAATCGATATGCACCCAAAACCGCTTCATTGGGATGTTCTTCCATAACAAAGTCATCTAAATGTGTTAATAGTTCATCAACAAATGCTTGTTTAACGAAAGGTGCGTTGACGATAAATCCTCCGCGAAGCGCAATGCGAATTTTCGTTTTCTTTTTAAATCTACTTGCTGCAATTAAAACTTGTTCAGCAAGTAATCTACCTTCATTGATTAATAAGTCATGTGCTTCTTTGTCAGATGCAACCGCTAAATCTGAAATATTTTTAGCAAGTTGTGCCAACTCTGTTTTTCGTGATTGATAAACAAAGTTAACTAAGTCCTCGCGGTTATTGACATTCATCACACGCATCATATGTGAAAGTAGAGGTGTCATAGAAAGACCTCGATCAAAGTGATCTGTCATCTTTTTAAGTGCCTGAATGACTAAATGATATGCAGAGCCTTCATCACCTAAAAGGTAACCATAGCCACCAATCAGTTGATAGTCATCACCTTCTAAAATCATGACGGCACTACCTGTACCACCGATAGCCATAATCACATGTTCATCTTCTTTTTTATCGATTGAATGAATGGCGATATGTGCATCTGTAACGAGTTCTGCAGATAATTGATAGGTCTTTTCAAGTTCTTCAATAAATGATTTCTTATGTGTTAATTTTGAAGCTCCTGAGATACCCATAATCAGGATAACTTCATCATCCTTTTGACGTTCTACAAGTAACGCTTCGATCGTTTTATGAATGTTTTTGATGGCGACCTCTTGATCAATGGAGAAATTAGAAAATCCAAACTCTGCTCTTAAGAGTTCTTCGCCTTTCTCGTTATAGAGAACACCACATGTTTTAGTTCCGCCACCATCGATACCAATAATTAGTTTACGCATAAGTTACCGGAATCCTCCCTTCCAGTTTCAAATCGCCCTTCAGGTATTGAATCAATGTTGTAATGGCATTAGGGGTATATTCATAGAGACAGACAAAATGCTTGATTTGATCTGTAAACATCACATCATATGGATTGCGCATGGCAATCACATGACATTCGACATCACATTCAGCTAGCGCATTGATCAATTGAATTTGTGATTGATAGACATTTGCATTATAGGTTGTTAAGATAACTTGAGATACAAATCTTGCTTTTTTAACCGCCTCAGCAATATCTTCATCACTTGGATGAATCGGCATTTTATGTGTCTTAATACATGGAATTTCTTGTTTGAGGTGTGAGATGATATCATATAAACCATCGGTATCATCAGCCTGTGTGGTTGCTTTAGGTAGCATACCAATGAATAAAGCTCCGCCCTTTAAAGCGATGGGTTCACCTTTGACAAGCGTTGCTGCACGTTTGACAACATCAAGACTAAACGCTTTATGTTCTTCGTTTTCAACAATGTGTTTAATGGCTTCATAAGGCTCATTTAAAGGCATTAACGATATTTGTTCTTTATACGATAGTACGCGTGATACGCGTTCATCCAATAGATCCATAGAAAGTTCGCCTGACGCAAGTGCTTCTTTGATGCGTGCGATTGCTTCTATTTGAAGTGGTTCAGAATGACAGATACACGCAAGATTTGCTCCAGCCTTAATAGCTATTAAAGTGGCTTCTACGGTTCCATAATTATCTTGAATAGCCTTCATTTCCATACCATCTGTAACAATCAGTCCTTCGAAACCAAGTTCTTCACGAAGTAATCCTGTTAAACATTTGTGAGACAGAGTGGTTGGTAGCCCATTTTCAGTTAAAGCTGGAAAATCAATGTGTGAACTCATTAAGGCTTTGATACCGCCACGAATAGCTTCCTTAAACGGAACAAGTTCAATTTCATCGAGTCGATCACGATCATAACTAACTTGTGGAAGTGCTAAGTGAGAATCAAGATGTGTATCGCCATGTCCAGGGAAGTGTTTGCCTGTTGCAAACACGTGGTTTTGTAAACCTTTAATAAATTCACGGCTATATGCTGCAACCCGATAAGGATCATCAGCATATGATCTAACACCTATTACTGGATTCTTAGGGTTATTATTGACATCGAGCACAGGTGCTAAATTCATGTTAATGCCGAGTGCTTTGAGTTCTTGTCCCATCATGTCGCCGATGATATAACTATTTTCAAGTCGATCTGTAGCTGATATGGTCATGGCACCAGGAAAGAAGGTTGCTCCATGAAAAATACGTGTGACCATGCCACCTTCTTGATCAATCGAAATGAACATAGGAATTTTGAGTTCTTCTTGTGCTAATCTTTGTAAACTTTGGTTAAGTTCATAAAGTTGCTTTGGAGATTCCGCGTTGCGCGCAAAAAGAATGATGTTTCCCACCTTGTACTTTTTAATCAGTTCAATGGTGTGATCGGTGACGGTTGTACCATCAATCCCGTACATCAATAATTGTCCAATCTTTTCTTCAGTTGTTAATTGCTTGATGTTATAACTCATACAGATGATACTTCTCCTTTAAGTGCTTAAATGCTGTTTCACTTTCTTCAAAGCGTTGTTTAATCTGCTTTAAATCAATGATGTCTTGTTCCAAGTAGGTATCGCCAACAAGAAGGTTTATAAATCGATGTGATCCTTCTTTAAATGGTGGTAACAGTTCAAATTGAGGGTGTATTTTTTTGATGATGGCATATAGAACCATGCCAGCATAGACTAAATCTGCATTCCGATCAAACACATGGAACTCAACACCTTCACAGAGCACGTTCGCGTGTTTTGAAAACATGGGTGTAAAGTATTGTTTGCGTAATTTAACACCTTCAAGATGATATGTTTCAAATTCTTTAATAACGTCATCTGCTTTTAGCCAAGGCGCGCCAATATATGAAAATGGTTTTGCTGTTCCTCTACCTTCAGATAGATTAGTTCCCTCAAAAATACATGTTGCAACATATGGGAAAGTTGTTTCTCCAGTTGGTATATTAGGTGATGGCGCAATCCAGGTTAAGCCTGTATCTGCATAGGTCATACGTCTCTTCCAACCCGTCATAGGAATGACTGTTAAATCTGCGTTAATCTGATAAACGTCATTGAAGAGTAATGCCAGTTCACCAATGGTTAATCCATAGCGTTGTGGCAATTCATAATAGCCTACAAACGAACGATAATTTAAGTTCAGAAGATTACCTTCTACGATGTGTCCTCCAAGTGGATTAGGACGATCTAAGACAACAAATGTTTTATGCTCTTCTTGGCATGCGATCATCGCATAGGCCATTGTGTATAAGTACGTATAAAATCTTGCACCAACATCTTGAATGTCAAACACTAAAACATCGATTTGATCGAGCATTTCTTTGGTAGGTTTTCTTGTAGCACCATAGAGTGAATAGACCGTCAACCCCGTTTTTTCATCAACATAAGGTTCTTGATGAACACCCGCTTGAAGATTTCCTCTGATACCATGTTCAGGAGAAAATAATGCAGTTAACTGAACTTTTTCAAAAAGCACATCTACACCAGAGCGAAACGATTGATCGACGCCTGTTGGATTAGTAATCAAACCAACACGCTTATTCTCAAACACGCGCATATAAGATTGGATGTTTTCAAGTCCGACTTTCATCTTTTTCTTCTCCTAAATTTATTAAATAGATAGACGCTTTTTCATGAACCAACACAGCGAGTAACATTGGTAATGAAATACCCATGAAAACCAAAATCAGTGTCGTAATCGGTGTAAATAAAAGTAAAAATGGAATCGTATGAATGACAAACAGCAAGAGTGTTCTAAAGAAATACTTACCAGATAATGCAAATGCCAACTTCATCATGAGACTTAAATGAAGTTTGGGGTATAATGTCACAATCGGTAACGTATAAAGTGTTACAACTAATGCTGATACCAAGAATGCAAAGGTGATATAATATCCAATTTGATAAAAGATGTTGTCATCATTCTTGAGAATATCAACATAGTATGTCACATTGAAGTATCCAATTAGAATGACGATAATCAAAATCAAACCGATTTGGAGCTTACGCATAAAATCATCTTTGAAAAATGAAAAGTATGACTTAAATAGTTTCGTCTCATTTTTATGCTTATATTCATAAAAGAGTTTATAACCGGCTGCCAGTGAAGGAAATAGTGTCACAATGGGTATGGATGTCAGAATCATCAAGACGTTGATCATGATGATTCTGATAATCCAATCAGCTATCGTATTAATTTTTTGATATAATGATTTTTCGTAGCTCATAAAACCTCTTAACGTTATCCAACGATACCCGTTCTTTCAATAGATTCAACGAAGCCTCGTTGAACGAATAAATACATAATCAATAATGGTAACATGATGAGTAACGCAGATACGTTACTAATGAGTGCTAAGAATAATGGATTATCCCATACATTTTGACCGATCAAACTAAGTGCACCTGAATAAAACAACTGTGCATAAACATTTTCAGCTACGTTAATCAGTTTCATTGTTAACAGTGGGAATTCAGAACTGGATGCCACTTCAAAGATCTTAACGAAATACGCATCATTCCATTGCCATACAAATGCGAATAAACCAACTGTAACCATCGCGCCACGCGCGTTAGGTAACATGACATTCCAGAAGGTACGGAATACGGATGCACCATCAATCATGGCTGATTCTTCCAACTCTTTAGGTAATCCTCTAAAGAATTGTCTAAATATGTAGATGAATATTCCCGAACGAATACCCATACCCAAACCACTCATCACATAGATCGAGCTTTCTTTACCTACTAAACTGAGTTCTCTAAAATATAAATACTGAGCAAGTGATAAAGCTTGAGGTGGAATAACAATCGTTAAAATAACAAAGATGAATAAGATGTTACTACCTTTAAAACGCAATCTTGAGAATGCATAACCAGCTAACGCTGTTGATGCAAGCTGTAAAATCATAACAATAAATGACATCTTAAATGTGTTCATTAAGGCATGCCAGTAGTCCAGTGCTAACATCGATAACTTGATGTTCATGATGGACCAGTTTTCAGGAATCCATACAACTGCTGGATTATTAACATCACCTGGAGCACGAAGTGCCATTAACACTTGTTGAATCGTTGGGAATAAAATAACGAAACACAAACCAATTAAGAAGACATATCTAAATAATGAACCAAAAAATGCTTTAGCTTTCTTTTGACGCTTGTACATAGCCCGTGGTTCAGTCACTTTATCGACATAACCATGAATGGATGCTTTCACGTGATCATAGATGTTAGTTTTCATAGTGTGAACCTCCAATCTTTAAGCCTTTCGCTAAGACTGCGAGTGAACCCAACATCACCAGAATCGTACCCACATAAATCCAAGCCATCGCTGAACTTAATCCCCAGTGTTGAAGTCTTAATTCATCAGAGATGATGGTTGATACGGATGATGTCAAGAATGTGTCAACAAGCGCATATACTGTAACAGTTACTATATGTGGCGAAACGTTAGGCAATGTGATAAGCCAGAACATTTCATAACTTGTAGCACCTTCTATTTTTGCTGCTTCATAAAGATGTTTAGGAACTGATTGAATACTTGCTAAAAACAGTAAAATCGGTACACCTGCAAGTGCTAAGATGTCATAAATACGTGAGATAAGACCCACAATAAAGCTAACAATAGCTGGTGTCAGCCCTGTTTGAATCAAGTAGAACTCTAAATCAAAGATGCGATCAATACCTGATTGTTCCAAAATTTGTGAAATAGCGTCGCCACCACCTAATGCTGTGGCTACTGCTGCAGAGTTCAAAATAACTGGAATAAAGAAGATTGCACGAACAGCAGCTCTACCTCTAAATTTCATGTTGAGCAGTACAGCAATAAATAAACTAAAGATTAATAAAACCGGTAGATTGATCAATGAATCAACTGTTGTGTTAATCAGTTCAACACGGAATGACGATGTCGATGTTACGTGTTCATTAATCGCATTCGCATAGTTTTGAAAACCAATGAAGGTTTGTTGAATCGATCCTGCTTGCGGTACCAAATCATAGAAACTGTAAATGAGTGACCGAATAAGCGGTACTAAGAACAGTAAGAGAAATCCGATAACCCAGGGTGCTAAGAAGATTGCAGCCCAAATGCGTTTTTGATTCTTATAGGAAATTTCAAAACGCTTTTTTCCATCTTTTTTTGAAGGTTTAAGTATCATATCTTTTGTATTGGATTCCATCATCTTAACCTCCAATCACGATATAGTCCATCGCTGGTACGGTATAAGAACCCACCGTTTGTGGACTAAGATTATAATTGATCAATAGGACTAATCCCTGTGAATACGTGACACGATAAACATTAGGCATCATACGCTCATGGTTGATTAACTCACCCTCATGAAGACCTAGTGCGTCCATTTCATGAACTTGTTGATCAATCGCATTGATCCAGTTCGTGAAATGTGTTAACATGTAATAATTGTATTCTGTATTTAAAAGTTCACGTGAATCATCAAAAGATAGTGTATACTTGATGTTTGATCCAGTTTCTAGAACTTTTAAGAAGGTATATTCAAGACTACGCGAACTTGACATATTGATACTTTGTGTCGCATAATCAACTAATCCTGATAAAGCAAGTTGAAGTAATGGAATTTGATCATCAATGATTGAATAAAGAGTTGCTTCTGTAGGAAGATCAACAATCACATCAGCGTAAGGTATAGCAAATCCTAGCGGATTTTCTAACATTAAGTTTTCAGTCATCATCGATAAAATATGTTCTTGGATTAGAAGAGAATCTTGCTTATAAAATGATGAACCCTTAGGATAATGACCTGCTAAAAGTGAACCTAGATAAGATGTTGATATATACTCACCTTGATAATCTTTACTAAACGCTTCATAAATAGCTTCATAGTATAAAGGATTAATGACATAATCATCTGCTGAGTGTGTAAATTCTGTTTCTGAATAAGGTAAGCGTGTTGGGTAATGATACTCAAAAGCATACGATAACGAACCATCGATACGACTTGCTGTATAACGATACTGATCGAATAGCTTATCATATTTAGATGCTGTCATCACATTCAATGTGGTATACAGTGGAATATCCATGCTATCTAAATAATCTTTTAGCATAGCATAACCTTTTTTACCACCAAGTACTTTTTCAATTTTCACATCATTTTGTAAACCCGTGCTTAAACCACCATTCATCATACCAAGATAAGTGACATTGATATGTTCAATACCTCGGTCAAGAAGCATGTCAATCATTTTCTTAGCTTGTTCAAATGTGGTCATGGCATTCGTTGTATAATATGGGATTCCTAAAAGGAATTCTTTTTTGTCATATGCACCAATAATTTCAGTGTTTAATACAGTTTGCGTAGTCGTATCGTTTTGTTGCATACCTTGATCTATTAAATAGTCACGATAACTTTTAGCAATACCTACATAAGAATTATCTTCACCTGATAAAAAGCGATATAAAACGCCAAAATCAGTTTTTACAATTTCTTTGGTCCATAGATTAATACCATATTGATTAAAACCTGAACCTAGAGTAACACGTTCGGTTTCACGTAAATCAAATGATGTATAAACTTTATTGTATGAATCAATTCTTCCGCTAACGTCTGCATGAATATTCGCCATGGCATCACCTTGTGTGATGATAGCTGCAAATCCAGCTTCTTGTTTAACCATGCCATAAAGTGGAATACTGATCTTTTGTTGTTCTTCTGCCATCTTCATGGGTAAGAGTGACAAGTCTTGACCATAAAGGCGTTTACGGTATGGATTTTGATAATATTTACCATTGTCAAACTCAATAAGAGCTCCATTACCATCAGGTAAAACAATATAACCTGGTTTGACGCGATCAGGTGATTCTTCTATCGCTGTACCAAATAATGGATATAATGAAATGTTTGAAATCTTGATTTCACTTGGTTCTACAATTGAATCTCTAATGATGGTTGTTTCAACACCATGATCATGTAATAAAACTTGAATAGCAACTTTAAACTCGGCTTTTTCAAAATAATCGAAATAACCAAATGATGCATTTTCTTCAATTGCACGTTCACGTGTGTATCCCAGTTTTTCATAGAAAATAGGATACAAACGTTTGATCACGAGTTTAGACATACCAGGATAATCATCAATGTAATAGGCGTTCAAATCGCGATCGATATTCTTATATGCAAAGCTTTGAATGTATTCACTATCTTCTAACTGTTCCATATCTTCTACAGAAATGTACTTAGGAAAGAAAAGATAGTCAACTTCAAGATCTCGTATATCATAGAGGACTTGGAACCCATTAGGGATATACTTAATCGAATACGTTCTTTCGCCTTCTTCATTAAGTTTACTTTCTGGATGATAGATACTCATCTTG
>DAOTHC010000012.1:0-14273 GCA_035447465.1 Acholeplasmataceae bacterium | reverse complement strand
CAGCTGAAGTACCTACAATTAACTTGTATCGTGATGAAATCATTGATGGCAATCTTTTACCGTTAACCTACTGTTCCTATACGACAGCATTTCGTTCTGAAGCAGGTTCAGCTGGACGCGATACACGTGGTATTTTAAGACAACATCAATTTAATAAAGTAGAACTCATTAAATTTACAAAACCTGAAGATTCATATGACGAACTTGAACGTATGCTTCTTAATTCGGAAGAAGTTTTAAAACGTCTTGAACTTCCATATCGTGTCGTGACACTATCAACAGGTGACATAGGTTTTGGTATGGCTAAAACATATGACATCGAAGTGTGGCTACCCGGTCAAAATACATACCGCGAAATTGGATCTATTTCGAATGCTGAAGATTATCAAGCACGTCGCGCAAATATCCGCTTTAAACGTTCAAAAGAAGCTAAAACAGAATATGTTCATACCTTAAACGGTTCTGGATTAGCAGTAGGTAGAACCATGATTGCGATTATGGAAAACTATCAAAATGAAGATGGAACGATCACCGTTCCCAAAGCACTTGTTCCTTACATGAAGATTGAAGTCATCGAATAACATAATTTCACACCAAAAAAACATTGACATCACATACTGTTTTGATAAGATAAAGGTGCTTCATTTTTCTCTCCATTAAAACTCTCTATGGTATAATAAGTGTGCTCAAGCACGCTTATTTTACTTAAAAAGGTAGGTAAAGTTATGAAAATTTATTATGTAGAAGACGAAAAAGATTTATCAGAGATCATTAGAAAGTACTTAACACGGGAAGGCTACGAAACAACAGTCTTCCATGATGGTGAGTCTGCCATGGAACACATTGATGATCAAGTTGACTTATGGATTTTAGACATCATGTTAACAGGTGAAGTAAGTGGCTATGATTTGATCAAAGCCTTAAAGGAACATAACAACCCAGCGGCTGTTATTTTTACATCAGCACGCGATCAAGACCTTGATAAGATTATGGGTCTTGAACTCGGCTCAGATGACTACTTGGCAAAACCATATTCGCCACGTGAACTTATCTTACGTGTTAAAGCCGTGTTAAAGCGTCATCAGGTTCCACAAGTGTCTGAAATTGTTCACTATGGTGAATACGAAATCAACATGACACGCCGTGAAATCAAACTTGATTCACACATGATTGATTTGACGAACAAAGAATTTGAATTACTTTTATTCTTTATTAAGAATATGAATCAAGCTTTTGCAAGAGAAGACATTCTTAAACACGTATGGGGCGAAAACTATTACGGTTCTGACCGTGTGGTTGATGATCTTCTAAGACGTTTAAGACATAAAATGCCTGAATTAAAAATTGAAACGATTTATGGCTTTGGATATCGCTTATTATGAAACAGATCAAGTTAGCAACGCAGCTGAATTTAATCTTTAGTTTGGTGACGCTGTTAACCAGTCTCATTTTTATTGTTGCTATGAACCGAGTTTTCACAGAATTTAGAATATCGCAAAATGAATTACAACTTTCAGCATATTTAAATGATGTGAGTACTAACATGACAAACCCACCAGAATCAGAATATAACGGGTATATCATCGCACAAGGATCTACCATAGTAACTAGTTATAATATCGCCGTATTAGATGAAGTATACACAGCAAGTCAGGTTGCTGAATTTATGCTTGTTTGGCCGGGTCAAGAAAGACATATTGAAGTTGATGGTAATCATTATTATTTCAGGATTGATCGAAGACCTGGTGGGATCAACATCATTGTATTCACATCTGAAGATTACTTATCTGTATTTGGCAATGCTTTTTCTATATTGATGCGTATTGGTTTTATCGCACTTGTCTTATTGGGTAATGTCATTATTTTGATGTGGTCAAGAATTACTGTGGACCGCATTAAACGATTACAAGGTGAAGTTCAAGTACTTCGCAGAAACAATTACCAAGAACCTATTGAAATTGATGGCAATGATGAAATCACTGAACTTGCAGGCACGATTGAAAAAATGCGGCAAGAAATTCAATATGCTGAAAAGACAAAACAAGAAATGCTTCAGAATATTTCACATGACTTTAAAACACCGATTGCTGTGATTCAATCCTATGCAGAAGCGATAGGTGATGGAATCACAGATATTAAAGAAGCAGAAGTGATTGTGAAACAGGCAGATATGCTCAATCAAAAAGTAAAACAACTTTTAGAGTTAAACAAACTTGAATACCTCAAGGATCCTTCAGAATTTGAAGATGTACGCATTAAAGATGTTATTATTAATATCGTTAACAACCAAAAATATCGTACATCGATTGCAATTGAAACAGAATTAGATGATTCTACATATTTTGGTGTTAAAGAAAACTTCTATACAGCATTCTCTAACATCATTGATAATGCTTTAAGATACGCACAAACAAAAATCATTATTAAATTACATAATAAAAAGCTCACCTTCTTTAATGATGGCGAGCCGATTAGTGATAAATTTATCGACCATATTTTTAGACCATACGAAAAGGGTCAAAACGGTCAGTTTGGATTAGGAATGAGCATCGTTCAAAAAACATGTGCACATTTTAATCTTTTACTCAAAGTAGAAAACGTAAATCAAGGCGTCTTATTTACGATAGAGCCTCTCTAATCAATTTAGCACGAAGTTGGTAATCTTCAAGTGACAGATTTCCTTGGTTGTTCTTAAGTTTAAACAGGTTTTCATCTTCTTTTTGATAACGTGGAATCAAATGAATGTGGAAATGGAAAACAGTTTGTCCTGCTGATGCACCATTGTTTGAAAGAATGTTCATGGCATCGACACCAAAAGCTTTTTGAATGGCTTTAGCAATCTTGACAGAAACACCAAAGAGATGGCTTGCAGTTTTTTCTGGAACTTCAAAGATATCTTTATAGGCAACCTTTGGAACAACAAGTGTATGACCTTTCGTAGCTTGAGAGATATCAAGAAAAGCAACGACATAATCATCTTCATAAACAAAATGAGCAGGAATTTCTTTTGTGATAATTTTTGAGAAAATCGTGGACATGATAACACCTCTTTCTTGGCTTTATTCTATCATAAACTCATTGAAAACAACTACTTAAAATGTTATAATCACTACGTATATAAGGAGGATTCACCTATGAAAAAAATTCCAGTGGGTATCTCAGGTCGTCATTTACACCTCACCCAAGAACATCTTGAGATTTTATTTGGTCCAGGTTATGAGCTCAATGTTCTAAAAGAACTCAGCCAACCAGGACAGTATGCAGCACAAGAAAAAGTCGATGTTATTAGTCCAGAAGGCAAGTTATTAGCAGGCGTTCGTATTTTAGGTCCTGTTAGAAAAGCGTCTCAGGTTGAAATATCAAAAAGTGATGCCATTCGCTTTAAATTTGAAGCACCAGTTAGATCATCTGGTGATGTCAAAGGTTCAGGTGCAGCAACTCTTGTTGGTCCAAAGGGACAAGTTGTAATTGAAGAAGGCGTGATTATTGCAGATCGCCACATTCATTTCTCACCAGAAGAAGCTTTAGAATTTGGCGTTGTTGATCGTCAAGTTGTCTCCATCAAGGTTGATGGTATTAAAGCAGGTATTTTAGATAATGTTTTATGCCGCGTTCATCCTGAATTTAGACTTGATTGTCATCTTGATACCGATGATGGCAGTGCGTTCATGTTATCAACAGGCGATACCGTACAACTTGTTAAATCTTACACCATTGAATCCTAGTGCCTTTGAAAAGGCACTTTTTTCACCTCAAAGGAGAATCTTATGAAGAAGCTACCTAAACAACAGGTTTTTAAAGATCCACTCTATGGTTTTATTCACGTTGACTACGTTTTAATTAAAAAGTTGATTGATTCTACCCTTTTTCAACGCCTCAGAAGAGTTAGACAATTATCGGGTGTTCAAATGGTCTTCCATGGTGCAGAACATTCGAGATTTGTACATAGTCTTGGTGTATATGAAATTGCGAATCGTTTTTTAACAGTGCCCGATATTCAAGAAGCTTTAGGTGAACGTGAAAAAGGTCTTTTTTTAGTTGCTGCATTACTTCATGACATTGGGCACGGTGCTTACTCTCATGCGTTTGAAACGACGTTTGGTGTGAATCATGAAGAAATCGGTGCGAAACTGATCACTAGCAATCAAGAGATTAGACGTATTTTGGATGCTGAAGATGCTGATTTTGCTTTAGATGTTGCATGTATTCTTCGAAAAGAAAAGAAATTCCCTTTGATTGAACAACTGATTTCAAGTCAACTCGATGTCGATCGTCTTGATTATCTCGAACGAGATGCGTATTATACTGGTGCAGCTTATGGACATATTGACGTAGACCGTTTAATCCGTGTTCTCTATATAAAAAATGGTAAAGTTGTCTTTAAGATGTCAGGCATTCACGCGATTGAAAACTATCTAATTGCACGTTATCACATGTATTGGCAGGTTTATTATCATCCAGTTGCACGTGCTTATGAAGTTAATCTTGAAAAGATTTATCGCAGAATTCATGATTTACTAGCATTAGGTTTTCCTTTTGAAAGTAACGTTGAACCGCTTAAACGCATCATGAAAGATACCAATGATTTAGAAGCTTATGTCGAGATTGATGACTTTTATATCAATGGTTTAATCGCAAGCTTTTTAAAGTCAAAAGACGATATTTTAAGATCGTTAGCACATGACTTTATGAATAGAAGAATTTGGGCATATGTCAATGATAATGAAGAAAACAAAGAATTTATTGCCCAGGTGTTATCATCATTTAAACCAGATGAAGTGGCTTATTATACAGCACGGCGTTCTGTTCAAAATAGTACCTATCGTGATGAAGGTGAAGGCTTTGGTGACAAAATCTATATTCTACTTGAAAATGGAAAGATTTCTTCCCTCAAGGATCAATCCAAAATTATTGAGAGTTTGATGCTTTCAGGTACGAAAGCAGACCCTAAATTTTTCTATCGTCGTTCATGAGACCACACGTTTTTGTTGTTGAGGGAAAAAACGATCAATTTAGATTAAATCAATGTTTGGATCATCCGCTTGTTGTAACAACAAATGGATCTGCTATTGATGAAGATAAAATGTTATTATTAAAGAAGTTAGATGAAACACACGATATCATTTTGTTTTTAGATCCTGATCACGCAGGAGAACGTATTAGACGTATCGTGTCAAAATCACTTAAGCATGTGTATCATGCTTTTGTTGAAAAGGAAGTAGCCCAAAGCCACAATTTAAAAAAAGTAGGTGTCGAACACGCTGATTGTGAAACGATACATCATGCTTTATCACATATCAAAATGGTCAGAGATGACATCAAGAGTGATGTGACACACGTGTTTCTCCATGAGGTAGGACTTATGGGTTCAAAGGCATCGAAATCACTTAGAGTTCATGTTTGCCAAACACTTGGTATTGGCTTAACGAATGCAAAAACGCTTTATCATCGTTTACACATGTTTGGTATTAATCAACAGGATATATTAGAGGTATTGAATGAATCATCAAGCTAAGAAAAAATTTGGACAAAACTTTTTAAGAGATAAAAATCTGTTAAAAAAGATTGTCAGAGAATCACATATTAAAGATTGTCATGTGATTGAGGTTGGTCCTGGACAAGGGGCTTTGACCTCCTTTTTAGCTGAAGAAGCAAGCCGTGTCGATGCCTATGAAATTGATACTTCTTTATCTCCGATACTACATAAACTAGAAGAGACATACCCCAATTTAAACATTATTTATGGTGACTTTTTAGAAGCTGATTTAGATCGTTATGAGTCTAATTTGCATGTGGTTGCTAATGTGCCGTATTATATTACGACACCTATTCTATTCAAACTTCTATCGAGCAAAAACGTTAAAACTGCATCTCTAATGATCCAAAAAGAGGTGTGTGATCGTTTGTTAGCAACACCGCAATCTAAAGCATATAATGCATTATCTGTCATACTACAATACCAAGCAAAAGTCTTTAAGATGATGGATGTCAAACGTCATTTATTCTATCCAGTACCTAACGTAGATAGTGCAGTTATTCGCATTGAGAAATATGAAGATAGACCATTGGATACCCAAAGAGAAACATGCTTTTATACATTTGTTAAAGCGTGCTTTAAGCAAAAGAGAAAGACGCTCATCAATAATCTATTTGAAGCGTACAACATCCCTAAACAAGAATTAGAAACATTTTTAGTTCATTGTGGCATTGATCCAAAAACAAGAGCTGAATCACTACCACTAGAAACATACATCCATATGATTAAGGAGTGGCCCTATGATTGTTGAAAAAGCATATGCAAAACTCAATTTAGCACTTGATGTCGTCAGAAAAAGACAAGACGGCTATCACGACTTAAAGATGATTATGGTTCCAATAGAATTACACGATGTTCTAACCTTTGAGGATCATGATGAACTCATCTTAGAATCAAACATTGAAATTGATGATAATGCCATTATTAAAGCAGCGCATCTTATGAAATCAACCTATCACGTTGAAAAAGGTGCAAAAATCACATTAGATAAACACATACCCATCGGAGCCGGCTTAGGTGGAGGATCTGCAGATATCGCAGCAACCCTAAGAGGTCTTAACCAATTATGGGATCTCAATCTAGAAATAGATCAATTAGAAAAACTCGCATTATCCTTAGGTTCAGATACACTTTTTTGTTTACACAACAAACCAGCCTATGTGTATGGTAGAGGCGATCATATATTATTTGTACAAGCACCATCCATTACACACTTTTATTTGATTAATCCCGATATCCATGTGTCAACAAAAGCGGTCTTTGAGCATCACGAGGTCAAACATGATGATAAAAAATTTAACCGTTTATTCACACTTTACATTAATGAGCTTTATCCCTCTTTCTTTAAGAAAAGTTACAATGTCTTAACAGAGACTACCATCAATGTCTATCCAGAACTCAAACGTGTTATCAAAACAATTTCAAAAATAAGTTCACTCGCAAGAATGACTGGTAGTGGATCGACATGTTATATTCCGATATTCAAACAAAATGAACGAAAAATTGCTAGAAAAATCGAGAAATTGCCGTTTTTAGTTGTAAAAACAAGCGTAAAACATTAAAATAAGATTAAACTAAACATGAAATATGCTATAATTTTGGTATAAAATCATGGACGTCTTGGAGGGCAAAATGAAAATTACTGATGTGAGAGTAAAGCTTGTATCTAGCGAAAGTAGACTTAGAGGTGTAGCAACCATCACTTTCGACGAAAGTTTTGTAGTACACGATATCAGAATTATTGAAGGTGAAAATGGCATCTTTGTAGCAATGCCAAGCAAGAAGACACCTAATGGTACATTTAGAGACATTGCTCACCCTATTCACGGTGAAATGCGTAAGATGATTGAAGATGCTATCGTTGTTGCATATAACGAAGCACTATTAAATCCAAACACTGAAGAAGAAGAATAATTTTTGATAATTGCAGATTTGATAAGTGAAATCTTTTTGTGGTACGCCACAAGAAGATTTTTTTGTTTATCACATGGAAAAGTGATGCCTTTTCATGTATAATGAAAATAGATAAAACGAAGGAGTTGTCACACGACATGTCGATTGTAAATGGAAAGAAAATAAAGCTTTTTGCACTGAGCTCAAATCGGGCATTAGCTGAAGAAATTTCAAAAGCAGCAAACATTGAAATTAGTGCAGTAGAGGTTGTTAGATTTGCTGATGGTGAGATATCAGTCAATATCGAGGATAGCGTACGCGGACATGATGTTTTCATCGTTCAGTCAACATCCGCACCAGCAAATGAACACTTAATGGAGTTATTGGTTATGTCAGATGCACTCAAACGTGCATCAGCTAAAACGATTACTGTTTTAATGCCCTACTATGGATACTCAAGACAAGACCGTAAAGCTAAATCAAGACAGCCTATTACAGCTAAATTGATTGCTGATATGCTTCAAGTAGCAGGTATTACCCGTGTTATTTGTATCGATTTACACGCGGCTCAGATTCAAGGATTCTTTAACATTCCAATCGATAATTTCCCAGCATCACCCCTTCTAGCTGATTATTTTCAATATACTAAAAAATTAGAAAATATAGTGGTTGTATCACCTGATCATGGCGGCGTAACACGTGCACGTATTTTTGCGCGTACATTCAATGCGCCTTTGGCCATCATTGATAAGCGTCGTCCAGAGCCTAATAAAGCTGAAGTTCAAAACATCATTGGTGATGTCAAAGGTAAGATTGCCATCATGGTCGATGATATCATTGATACGGCAGGTACTCTTGTTGCAGGTGCACAAGCATTGATTGAAGCAGGTGCTACCAAAGTCTATGCAGCAGCAACCCATGCTGTTTTATCTGGACCAGCGATTGAACGTATTGAAAAATCACCATTATGCGAAGTTGTCGTAACCGACACCATCGCTTTAGACTCACATAAAAAATCTCCTAAAATTACTCAATTATCTATTGGTCCATTACTTGGACAATCCATTCTGCATATTGTTAAAGATGAACCTATTAGCCAAATCTTTGACAAAATTCAACATAACGAGAGTGAACAATGAAACTTGTTGTAGGTCTAGGAAATCCTGGACTCAAGTATCAAAAAACACGGCATAATGTTGGATTTATGGTAATTGATGAGATTTTAAAAGAAGCAGGCGTTTCTGCTCGATTTGATGCTAAGTTTAATGCTGAAGTTGCAGTTTTAAATTTTCAAGGGAAGAAATTATGTTTAGCTAAACCCTCAACATTTATGAATCTTTCTGGTGAAGCGATATCAAAAATCATGAACTATTATGATATTCCTATGGAAGATCTTTTAGTCATCGTTGATGATGTTAACTTAGAAACCGGTAAATTAAGACTTAGAGAAACTGGTGGTCATGGGGGGCATAACGGTTTAAGAAATATTATTGGTTTGTTACACAGTGAGAACTTCAAACGTGTTCGTATCGGTGTTGACAATAATCCAAACATTCCTTTAGATCAATATGTCTTAGGACAATTTACATCTGACCAATTCATCACGTTGAGTAAAGCGATTATGCATTCAAAAACGATAGTTGAAATGTTTGTTGAAGGCGTATCGTATAAAGACATTATGACGAAGTTTAACACAGCATTATAGTATGGAGTTATGACGCATGATTGAGTGGTTAAAGAAACAAGAGCATCTTCAATCAATATTACATAAAACGTCGGGTACGACGTTTTTTAAGTTTTCAAACGATGCATTCAATGCATATTTAGCTGCACTTGATTTCACAACCAATCAACAAACAATCGTTGTTGTGTTACCTAACCTTTATGATGCACAAAAGTATTATGATGTGGTATCACAGTTGATCGATCCGGATCAAGTATTATTTTATCCTGCAGATCAAACATTGACGACAATGATGGCATTGGGTAGCCCAGAATTCAAGAGTGAACGTCTTTTCACGTTGAAACAATTGATGACAGGAGAACCTTTCATCGTCATTACGACCATGCAAGGGTTATCTTTACGTCAATTAAAAAAAGAAGATTATATCAGAAGTGTTAAGCGCATCGAAAAAGACCAGAGCTATGAACTTGAAAAATTGGTTCAGTTTTTGGTTTATAGCGGTTACCAGAGAACATATACCGTAGAAAAACCAGGTGAGTTTAGTTTACGTGGTCATATTTTAGATGTTTTCACACTCAATAATGATCAACCCTATCGTATCGATTTTTTCGATGATATCGTAGATCAAATCAAAGTTTTTGATATTGAGACACAGCGATCAGTCTATCAACTGAACGCAATTGAGATTGCACCGATGCATGAACTGTTCTATACAGATCAGATGAAGCAAGATGCAATCAAGAGCATTCGCAAGTTTTTTGAAAATGATCAGTTATCAGAAAGAGAACAAGAAAAACTATCTGAAGATTTAGATCATATTGATCAACGCATCAAACTTGATGGGTTATCGATGTACATGCCTTTCTTCAACGAAGAAAAAACAACACTTATTGATTTTGCTACAGATGCAAAGATCTATTTTGTTGATGTCCACAAAATGAAGATCAATGAAGAACAAACCTCAAGTGATTTGATGACATATGCTGTCACAATGAATGGTGATCACTTCTTAAAAGTACCTTTTAGATTGACGCTGGAAGAACAATTAAAACATACCCACATTGAAATCGATAATTTTGGGTTAAACAGTCCATCAAACGCAATTGATTTAGGTGTCTCATCGATCAATACATTCCAAGGCAATTTAGAACTCTTTTACCTTGATATAAGAGATATGCCAACGTATCGTATCTTTATATGTATCAAGCAACAAGCATATAAAGACGAGTTGACAGAATTTTTAGATCGTAAACATGTTAACTATGACTTCAAACTCAGTGAGGAACCCGGTGTTCACATCATTGATCTAGCAAGTTTTGGTGCTTTCCAAATGAAGTATGACAAAGTATGGATCTTAGATGAATCCCAACTTTTTACCTATCGTACTCGACCTGCCATTAGATATCGAAGTGTTTTAAATCAAGCAAGCAAAATTAGAAGAGTCGAAGATTTAACACCAGGAGATTTTGTTGTTCATTATGACTATGGTATTGGACAATACATGGGTTTAAAAACGATGGAATTATCTGGTGAAAAAAGAGATTATCTACATATCATTTATCTTAACGAAGAAGCACTTTATGTACCAATGGACCAAATTGATATGGTTCTTAAATATTCTAGTCATGATGGTATGCATCCCAAGTTATCCAAATTGGGTGGCAAACAATGGTCAAAGACAAAAGCCCAAGTTAGAATGCGCATCAAGGATTTATCAGATCGTTTGATTGCACTCTATGCTCAACGTCAACAAAGCATCGGCATAAAATATGCAGAAGATAATGAGATGCAGCGTCAGTTCGAACGCGACTTTATGTATGAAACGACCTCTGATCAACAGCGCGCGATCGTTGATACAAAACATGACATGCAAATGGAAAGACCGATGGACCGTTTGATTTGTGGTGACGTTGGTTTTGGTAAAACTGAAGTTGCTCTCAGAGCTGCTTTTAAGGCTGTCCTCAATCAAAAACAGGTTTTATATTTAGTGCCCACAACTGTATTAGCAAGACAACACTACTATACATTTAAAGAACGCTTTGAAAAATATGGCGCGAATGTGGCTTTACTGTCTCGTTTTGTGACGCCAAAGAAACAAAAAGAAACGATTGAAAACTTAAAAAAAGGTTTTGTTGATGTCGTAATTGGAACACACAGATTATTATCTGGCGATGTTAAATTCAAAGATTTAGGTTTACTCATAATCGATGAAGAACAGCGCTTTGGTGTTGAACACAAAGAAAAAATTAGAGAGATTAAAGTTAATGTCGACACCTTGACATTGTCTGCAACTCCTATTCCTAGAACACTGCAAATGTCGATGATGGGATTAAAAGATTTATCGATGATTGAGACGCCACCACGGAATAGATACCCTGTTCAAACCTATGTTGTTGAACGACAAGAAGCACTTGTTAAAGAAGCCATTATGCGTGAAATATCGCGTGGTGGACAAGTTTTCTACTTATTCAATAAAGTACAGGGAATCGAAGGTATGGTGCACAGGTTAGAAAAACTAGTACCTGAAGCAAAGATTGCACATGCTCATGGAAAGATGAACCGTGATCAACTTGAAAACGTCTTATCTGATTTCATCGATCACCGTTTTGATGTCTTAGTTTCAACAACCATCATTGAAACTGGTGTTGATATTCCAAATACAAACACACTCATTATCCACGATGCTGATCAATTAGGATTATCACAGCTCTATCAAATCAGAGGACGTGTTGGAAGAAGTGATCGTATCGCTTATGCATACCTCCTTTATGACCAACATAAGAACATGAATGATGAAGCGAAAAAGAGACTTTCTGCTATTCAGGATTTTACTGCTCTAGGCAGTGGATTTAAGATTGCTATGCGCGATCTTTCCATTCGTGGTGCAGGTGATATATTAGGCTCTGAACAGTCTGGTTTTATTGACTCTGTGGGTATTGAGCTTTACATGAAATTGCTTGAAGAAGCCGTTACCGGTGTTTCTTTAGAACGTCCGAAAGATACGCAAATTGATGAAGTCTATGCAGCTAGACACGTTGATCCTGATTATGTATCACAAGATTCAGTTCGTATAGAAATCCATAAACGTATTGCAGAACTCAATCATATTAAAGACGTTGAAGACCTTAAGTCAGAACTGACTGACCGCTTTGGTGAACTTGACGCAGACTTACTTTTATACATGTATGAAAAGCTATTTAAAAAACTATCATCAAAGATTGGAGCTCACAAGACGATTGTTGAGTCCAATCAAGTAACACTTGTTCTAACAATGGAAGCATCTCAAAAGATTGATGGTAAAAAATTATTTGAAAAAGCTAATGCATTTACCTCCATGGTTCGATTAGGATACCTCAAAGGACACGTGCACATAACGCTTGTAACAAAGCATGAAAACAATCATTGGCTCTATTTATTTGACCTGTTTTTAGACGACTTCATATATAATTAAGGTAGAGGTGATCGATGTGGCAGTAGATATTTTAAAGATATCAAAGGATGCGCGTGAGGCGGCAAAAATCTATCCTGACGTAATCAACGCGTCCATTGGTATGTTTTATGATGAAGATAAAGCGATTGGTGGTATGCCAATTGTTTCAGAAACCATCAGAGGACTTTTGGATGAAGAAATTCTTCCTTACCCAGCCGTAGATGGTGGTGCTTTATTTAAGTCAAACTTATTAACTTGGGTTTTCGGACCATACGAAAAAGAAATCAAAAAAGCGTTTCATGTGAACGCATGTGCAACACCTGGTGGCAGCGGGGCGATTGCATCAACATTCTCCGTTTTTGCAAAACCAGGAGAATCAATCTTTGTATCAGATATTAGATGGCAGTATGAACGTTTCGCAGATCGTGCAAAATTAAACTGTTTTGAACATCAACTATTTGATGGTGATGGTTTTAACATGAAGTCCTTTAGAGAAAGACTTGATGAACTCTGTGCGATTCAGCACCGTGTTATCGTGATCGTCAATGATCCATGTCATAATCCAACCGGATTTACACTTAGTCAAGATGAGTTTTCAGAGATATTAGATATTCTTAACGCCAAGAAAGATAATGATATTGTCTTCTTATACGACTTAGCTTATTTAGAGTTCTCACATGAAGAAGATAACCGCAAAAAATTATCATTTCTCCCAAAACTTAAAGAACATGTAACAACTGTTATCGCATTCTCAGGTTCTAAAACATTTGGGGTTTACGGTTTACGTTTAGGTGCAGCTATTTATCTATCGAAAAATGAGAAACTCATTAAAGATATTCACTTAAAGTATGTCAATGAAGCACGTGGTTCCTGGTCAGCAACACCGACAGCTTCCATTGAGCTTTTCAATCAATTCTCAAAACCAGAAAAACGTATCGTATTTAATAAGGATTTAGATAAGATTAACACGCTTGTTCAAAAGAGAAGTCAACTCTTTATTTCACAAGCAAAAGCGATTGGATTAAAGACACATCCATTTCGAAGTGGTTTTTACACAGTGGTCTTAACGGATGATCCAGAGCACGATTATTTAAAACTTGCAGAACATCACATTTATGCCGTTCCGATGAATGGTGGGGTGCGATTTGCACTATGCAGTCTATCATTGCATGAGATTGATGGACTACCTCAAAAAATTAAATCAATACTACATTTATAAGAGGCTTCGGCCTCTTTTATTTATACTCATTTTAATGAGTAGCAATCAAAAACGTTTTCATCTTCAAGCCTTACAGTTTTGATAGCATTTCATTTTTCCTTTTAGTATAATGTCGTTGTCAAATGCGATGAATAAAATATTGGAGGATTAATATATGAATGCATGGCAAGGGTTTAAAAAAGGTACATGGATGAATGAAGTTAACGTTCGTGATTTCATGATTAACAATTATAAAGAATACATGGGAGATGCTTCGTTTTTAGCTGGTCCAACGGATAGCAGCATTAAGCTCAATCAGATGTTCGAAGGTTTTCTTGAAGAAGAAAAGAAAAACGGTGGTGTCATTGAACTTGATACGCATGTTGTAGCAAGCATCACATCACACGGTCCAGGTTATATCGATAAAGATCTTGAAAAGATTGTGGGTCTTCAAACAGATAAGCCATTTAAAAGAGCGTTTCATCCTTACGGTGGTATCCAAGTAGCAACCAAAGCAGCTGAAGCTTATGGT
>DAOTHC010000011.1:0-15752 GCA_035447465.1 Acholeplasmataceae bacterium | reverse complement strand
AGACACTCAGCTTAGCAAAACTTGATCATGCGTGGTATGAAACACTCATCTTAGCTGTTTTCTGCGGCATGATGATGTATGTAGGCGTTCATGGATATAAAGTTATGAAACTTGACATCATGAAAGTCTTAATCGTTATCTTAGCTGTTACCATATTCATCTTAAGTAAGTTTGAACACAGTATCGCCAACATGCTTTATTTCTTCTTGGGAAATACTTGGTCACTTCAAGCCATCCTTTTTACAGGTCTTTGGATTGTTGGAAATGGAATTGGTGCAGTCATCTTAAATTTACTTGAATCACACGAATCTTAAAGGCTAAAAGCCTTTTTTCTTAAGAATTTCTTAAATCACTCTACATTTGATGGTTTATTATCTATACTATAAGATGTACGGAGGTGTCTATGAAAAATCCTTATTTTGACAAGGCATTTCTCACACTACAACAAGAATACCAACTTGATATGATTCATGACGTTCTTTTAGGAAAATCAAACCGGATGATCTGCTATGCAGAAATCAAAGATCCTAAGAACGTTTTTTTGTCTATTATTTCTGGAACATTTAAAATGATAGGCATGAAAGATCATGATCGCATACGCTATGAAGACATTCTTCAATGTTATGATCCCAATAACAGTTATGCCAAAATGGCAAGTGTTGAAAAGCACTTAGATTATATTAGGTCACGTGCATACGCATTTTCAACTGAGTCCACTGTCACATTGCCTATCATCACAGATCAAAGACGATGGATTACGATTGATGTGTTACCCATCGATAAAACGAAAGATATCGTTGTAGTATTTATCACAGAAGTTACAGAAGCCATGAATCAAGAAGAACAAAACTATGAAAAATCACATCAAGATCCACTGACTGGTTTATTTAATAAATACGCTTTAGATTTTCATTATGGTGAACGTTACCTATGGCCACATTTTCATGTATTATATCTTGATTTAGATGATTTTAAACGGATTAATGATACCTATGGTCACAACTTTGGCAATCTTTACTTAAAAGCATTTGCTGATATATTAGCATCACATCAAGACCATTACAACATGTTTTATCGCGTAGGTGGTGATGAATTTGTAGGTCTTTTTTGGGGAACAACATCCTATATCAAAGATGTCGCAAAACAGATCATTTATAAAACTAAAAACATTAGATTTGAACCAGACGAAGAAGGCATCTCAGTCTCGATTGGTATCATTAAAGCCAATCAAAGAGAAGATGTGATTCGTAAAGCTGATAAAGTCTTATATGAAGTTAAAGGATTAGGAAAAGATCAATATCGCTATGTGAATGAATAAAACTGTTTGAAAAAGCAGTTTTTTTGTTGATATTGTCGTATAATGAAGTCAAGAAAAGTATGTGGGGGTATTTATGAAAAAATGGATGGCATTGATACTCATTGTGTTAACATTACCTTTTTTAACCGTCGAAGCGACACCTCCTATTGAAATTGGTGTTAAGCTTAAGATAGATTCTAAGGATTGCAACAACGGTTATTTTAATAATGGACACTTTGATTTACTCGTCTTGAGAGATGAGATTGGAGATCGATTATCATCAACAATCAGTGATCAATATACCTATCACTATGGTGATATTGATAACATTGATTACTTAACAGTTTATTCAACAACATGGATCAGTTATCAAGCATTTGTATCAGATGCTTACATAGACTACATTGGATCATGCGATGTCACAATGATGGGTATGGAAGACATGATGATATTTTCAGCAGTTAAACTCGTTTATTTCGATAACGATGGAACAACCCTTTATGTATCATCAGAAATACCAACGCAAGATGAAAACGAGCGTGGTGACTATGTCGATGTCAATCTAGATTTTGATGCTGATGAACCTTATCATCTTGATATCACATATGAAAATGAAAAACATAGTTATGCCATTATTATTCTATTCATTCTTGGAGCATATCTAGTTAAATATGGTGCAATGTTGATATTTAGTATTGTAGGCATCTTGATTATCTATGCTGTTATTCGCGTGATCATTGTACAATTAAGACGTAGAAACCAGCCATAACCATCGATAAAAGTAACAAATCATAAAAGACACGTAACCAGGCGTGTCTTTTTCGATTTTTTTTCGATTTTTTTGTATAAAATCGTTGACATCACCCTCACTTCGTTATATAATAAACACGCTGCGTATAAAGCGCAAATAATGAACAAAGCGATGGCTTAATAAAGCCCTGAAGATTTTGTAAATCAAAAAAAGAAACACATGGATATGTGTCAAAAGAAAGGAGATCTACAAATGCCAACAATTTCGCAACTTGTTAAAAACGGAAGAACGGACAAAAAGTACAAATCAAAGTCACCTGCACTCGGCTATGGCTTCAACAGTTTACAGAAGAAAGAAGCTGATTACAGTTCACCACAAAAGCGTGGGGTTTGCACACGTGTTACAACCATGACACCAAGGAAACCAAACTCTGCCTTACGTAAATATGCCCGCGTTCGTTTGAGCAACCAAACTGAAGTGACTGCTTACATTCCAGGCATCGGTCATTCACTCCAAGAACACAGCGTCGTGCTGATTCGTGGTGGACGTGTTAAGGACCTTCCAGGGGTACGTTATCACATTGTGAGAGGTACACTCGATGCATCTGGCGTCGCAAATCGCAAACAAGGTCGTTCTAAATACGGCGCAAAACGTCCAAAGGCTAACGCTGGTAAGCCCGTTGGAAAGAAGTAAACAAAAAAACAATTAATTAACTGATCAAAAGAAAGGAAGAAGGTGAACTCATGCCACGTAAAGGACACATTGTAAAACGCGACGTTTTACCAGATCCAATTTATCAATCAAAGCTAGTTACCCGTGTCGTCAATACCATTATGGAAGACGGTAAAAAAGGTACAGCACAAGGCATTCTCTACGGAGCGTTCAATCGTATTAAAGAAGTAACAGGACGCGAACCCATTGACGTCTTCAATGAAGCCATGGCAAACATTATGCCTGTCATCGAAGTTCGTTCACGTCGTATTGGCGGACAAAATTATCAGGTTCCAACTGAAGTTAGACCTGTAAGAAAAACAGCATTAGGATTAAGATGGTTAGTGAGCTACGCACGTTTGCGTAACGAAAAAACCATGGAAGAAAAATTAGCGAAAGAAATCATTGACGCATCACAAGGATTAGGTGCAGCAGTGAAGAAACGTGAAGATGTACACCGCATGGCTGAAGCAAATAAAGCATTTGCTCACTATCGCTGGTAAGTTAGGAGTTATATTATGCCACGTGTATTCCCATTAGAGAAAATCCGCAATATCGGCATCATGGCCCATATCGATGCGGGCAAAACGACAACGACTGAGAGAATCCTCTATCATACGGGTAAGATTCATAAGGTCGGTGAGGTTCACGATGGTGCTGCTACAATGGACTGGATGGAACAAGAACAAGAACGCGGGATTACGATTACATCCGCTGCAACCACAGCGTATTGGAAAGAATATCGCATCAATGTCATTGATACCCCAGGTCACGTTGACTTCACGGTTGAAGTTTCAAGATCACTTCGTGTACTAGATGGTGCTGTCACTGTACTAGACGCACAAGCCGGGGTAGAGCCACAAACAGAAACTGTTTGGAGACAAGCCACCGAATACAAAGTTCCAAGAATCGTTTATATCAATAAGATGGACAAGATTGGTGCTGATTTTGAGCGCGCTATCAAAACAATCCACAACCGCCTTGGTGTTAAAGCATACCCGATCCAATATCCTATTGGCGCAGAATCAGATTTCAAAGGCATCATTGATGTCATTGAAAGAACTGCTGTCATCTATGATGGATCTGCGGATGAAGCTGCTAAAGCAGTAGCTGTTCCTGCACACCTCACAGATGTTGTTGAAAAGAAAAGAGAAGAACTCATCGAAGCGATTGCAGATTTTGATGAAGAGCTTATGATGAAGTATTTAGAGGGTGAAGAAATCACCAACGAAGAAATTAAAGCAGCTATTCGTAAAGGTACGCTTGCCGTTAAGTTCTTCCCTGTATTATGTGGATCATCCTTCAAAAATAAGGGTGTTAAAAAGATGCTTGATGCAGTCGTTGATTATCTTCCAGCACCAACAGATATTGCTGCTGTTATCGGTCATGATTCTCATGGTAACGAAATTGAACGTCATCCATCAGATAGCGAACCATTCACAGCATTAGCATTTAAGGTGATGACAGACCCTTATGTTGGACGCTTAACATTCTTCAGAGTCTACTCAGGTCAGATTTCTGCAGGATCTTACGTGTTAAACACAAACAAAGGTTCAAAAGAACGTTTTGGTCGTGTGCTCCAAATGCATGCTAACCACAGAGAAGAAATCAAAGAAGTTTATGCGGGTGATATCGCAGCTGTCGTCGGTTTAAAAGAAACAACGACAGGTGATACCTTAACTGCAGAAAAGGATGACATCATCTTAGAATCTATGAACTTCCCTGAACCCGTTATTAACGTAGCTATTGAACCAAAGACAAAACAAGACCAAGAAAAAATGGGTGTTGCTCTTCAGAAACTTGCTGAAGAAGATCCAACATTCAGAACTTTTACAGACCAAGAAACAGGTCAAACGATTATTGCTGGTATGGGTGAACTTCACTTAGAAATCATCGTCGATCGTATGAAAAGAGAATTTAAGGTTGAAGCTAACGTTGCTGAACCTCAAGTATCTTATCGCGAAACACTTGGCGGTGAAGCTGATATCGAAGGTAAATTCGTACGTCAGTCAGGTGGTAGAGGACAATACGGTCACGTTGTAATCAAGTTCGAACCAAATCCTGGCAAAGGCTTTGAATTCGTTGACAAAATCGTTGGTGGTGTTATTCCAAGAGAATACATCCCAGCTGTTCAAAAGGGTCTAGAAGAAGCACTACCTAACGGTATTATTGCTGGATATCCATTAATCGATGTGAAAGCGACATTACATTATGGTTCTTACCATGATGTCGACTCATCTGAAATGGCCTTCAAGATTGCAGCATCGATGGCACTTAAGGAATGTAAGAGCAAAGCTAACCCTATCATCTTAGAACCTATCATGGACGTTGAAGTCGTTTCACCGAATGAATATGTCGGTAACGTTATTGGTGATTTAACATCAAGACGTGGACGCCTCGAATCTCAAGAAGGTCGTGGTAACGCCGTTTCTATCCGCGCACTTGTACCACTTTCTGAAATGTTTGGTTATGCAACTTCACTTCGTTCAAACACACAAGGACGTGCAACATTCATGATGCAATTCTCACGTTATGAAAAGACACCTAAGTCGATTATGGACGAAATTGTGAAAAAGCGTGGAACAAACTAATCCACTTGCAAAAATGTATATTTTAATATACAATGAATATGGCTATAAACAAAAAAAACTAAAATAAACTCAATTAGGAGGAAAAATCAAAATGGCAAAACAGAAATTTGAAAGAACTAAGCCACACGTTAACATTGGTACAATTGGCCACGTTGACCATGGTAAGACAACTTTAACAGCTGCAATTACAACCGTTTTAGCAAAACAAGGGTTAGCAGAAATTAAAGACTATGCAACTATTGACTCAGCACCAGAAGAAAAAGAACGCGGTATTACAATTAATACAGCACACGTAGAATATCAAACAGCAAAGCGTCACTATGCGCACGTTGACTGCCCAGGCCATGCCGACTATGTTAAAAACATGATCACAGGTGCCGCACAAATGGACGGTGGTATTCTTGTCGTTTCAGCAGCAGACGGCCCTATGCCACAAACTAGAGAACACATCTTACTTTCTCGTCAGGTTGGTGTACCTAAGCTTGTTGTATTCTTAAACAAATCAGATATGGTTGATGATGAAGAATTATTAGACTTAGTCGAAATGGAAGTTCGCGAACTTCTTTCTGAATACGAATTCCCAGGAGACGATATTCCTGTGATTAGAGGTTCAGCTCTTGGCGCATTAAATGGCGATCCAAAATGGGAAAAGACAGTCCAAGAATTAATGGATGCAGTTGATACTTATATCGATACTCCAGTTCGTCAAACAGACAAACCATTCTTAATGCCAGTCGAAGACGTATTCACGATTACTGGTCGTGGTACAGTTGCTACAGGACGTGTTGAACGCGGTCAAGTTAAAGTTGGCGATCCTGTTGAAATCGTTGGTATTACTGACACTAAACAAACTGTTGTTACAGGTGTTGAAATGTTCAGAAAATTACTTGATTATGCAGAAGCTGGTGACAACATCGGTGCGCTTCTTCGCGGTGTAAACCGTGACCAAGTTGAACGTGGTCAAGTTCTTGCTAAACCAAAATCAGTTAACCCACACTTCAGATTTGAAGCACAAGTATACGTGCTTTCAAAAGAAGAAGGTGGACGCCACACAGCATTCTTCTCAAACTATCGTCCACAATTCTATTTCCGTACAACTGACGTTACAGGTGTTATTACACTTCAAGAAGGTACAGAAATGGTTATGCCAGGCGACAACACTGTGATGATTGTTGAATTGATCCACCCAATCGCTATCGAAGAAGGAACTAAGTTCTCAATTCGTGAAGGCGGACGTACAGTAGGCGCTGGTTCAGTTGTTAAAATTCTTGAATAGTATTAGATAAGAGGCTGCGGCCTCTTTTTTTTATCTAAAATATGTGATTTTTTAGATGAATGATGAAAGATTTTGTGATAAGATTCAAATCATCATTTTTTTGTTCTGATGTGATAAAATAAGATTACGAGATGAGGTGAAATGATGATCATAGATACACACGCACATATCAATATGGAAGAGTTTGATCAAGATATTGATCTCGTCTTAGGTAGAGCATTAAAACATGATGTGACTAAGATCCTAGTGATTGGCATTGATACACCAAGTAACAGAAGAGCTATTGAACTTGCAGAAGAGCATGAAATGCTTTACGCAACCGTTGGTATTCATCCAGGATCTATCGATGATGATCAGGATGTCGAAGGCATCATTCCTTATTTAAGTCACCCCAAGGTGGTTGCTATTGGAGAATGTGGTTTAGATTTTTATTGGAGAGACGATAATAAAGATCTCCAAAAAGAAGTTTTTCAAAAACAAATTGAACTAGCAGTTACATATCAAAAGCCACTGGTGATTCACACGAGAAATTCATTTACTGAAGCTTATGAGATGGTAAAACCATATCAAGGACAAGTGACAGGTGTCTTTCATTGTTTCTCGAGTGATGTCGAGGATGCCAAAAAAGCGATTGAACTCGGATTTATGATTGGCATGGATGGACCGATTACGTTTAAAAATAATCAGGTCTTAAAAGAGATCATTGAACAAATCCCATTAGAATATATCTTAGTAGAAACAGATAGTCCTTATATGGCACCTGTGCCACATCGAGGAAAACGAAATGAACCTGGTAACACCAGGTATGTTGTTGAAAAAATTGCAGAAATTAAAAAATGTCCCATGAAGGTTGTTGCTGATATCACAACCGCAAATGCAAGACGATTGTTTCAAATCAAGGAGGATTAGACATGCGTAAAAAAATATTACTGATTGTGATGGTGGTTTTCACAGGACTCATGTTAACAGGATGTAGTTTTGCTCTCAGAGCAGAAGTGCCTTATACATCACCATCAACCTATGAAGAATTAAGAATTTCGATGATTCAAACCGTTGAACCATCAGTTATTGTGGTGAAGGCCGATTCAGGTCACGGTTCTGGCATCATTTTTAAATCTGAACCGATTGAAGGTACTGATCAAACACTGTATTATGCTCTTACCAATAACCACGTTGTTGAAGATGGTGGCGAAATGAAAATTCATTTCGGTAATGCAGCACTTGATATCCCTGTTCAAGATTATGCAACTTATGAACTCTATGACATTGCAGTTGTTCGTTTTGCAACTGATCGGGTACTTCGTGTTCATGATATTGCTCCAATCAATGACAATTCGATTACGCAAATCGTTAAAGGTCAAGATGTTTATGCCATTGGAACGCCTGAAGATATTGAAAAGTTTAATTATGTGACTCAAGGGATTGTTGCGATGACATCCTATCCATACAATGGTATTGATGGTTTAGCTATCATGCATGATGCAGAACTTAATCCTGGAAATAGTGGTGGTCCATTATTTAACTTAAAAGGTGAAGTCATCGGTATTAATGTTGCTAAAGTTCCATCGATTACAACATCAGATGGTGTCATTGCTGCTGAAGGCCTAAATTACTCACTATCGATCAATAAGATTGCACCGATTATTAATGCATTTACAGAAAACGACTATATCCTTGTAGAACGTAAAGCTAGACTTGGTGTAACCGTCCAAGAAATCGATGTTTTCTTAACTGAAAATAGTCCTGATCTTCTTCCTGCAAATCCAGTTGGTGTTGTCGTTGTCGGATTAGATCCAACACGTCAAGCCAAAGATGTCATTGAAGTTTACGATCTGATCATTAAGATGGATGGCGTCACAGTAACATCGATTGCAGACATTGCAGCGCGTTTAGAAGGTGCACAATTTAACGATTCACACACACTCACTGTGATGCGTAAAGTTGAAGGTCAATTTGTTGAATTAACATTTACAATCATCTTATCATGAGTGTCATAAGCGTTTATCAAAAATGCCTTGATAAAGGCTTAACAATCGCATTTGCTGAAAGCATGACAGGCGGCGGAGCATGTCATGAAATGGTGCGTATTGAAGGGGCATCACAAGTAGTTTTAGGTGGTATGATCGTCTATCAAAAGAGCTTAAAAGAAGCTTGGTTAGATATCGATCCATCCATCATTAATGCCCACGGTGTCGTCAGTGAAAAAGTCAGTCAGATGATGGCATTAAGCATTAAGCAAAAAACAAACAGTTCCATAGGTATTGGAATCACCGGTAATGCTGGTCCTACAACACAAGATGAGCATGAAGGTCTTGTGGCATACATCAGCATTTATCAAGATGAAATATACCATGATATGAAACTGATCTTTGAGGGATTATCGAGGGTCGAAGCTATCGAACAAACGATTGCTTCACTCTATCTCAAACTCGATGATATTTTATAAAATAAAAGCCTGTAAAAATCATTGTAATATAGTACTCATTATGTTATAATGATACGGCATAAGATAATCCTTGTCTTATATAGACCATAGACCAAAAGGAGGTGGAACAGATGAAAAAGTACGAAATTATGTATATCATCCGTCCAACTGTAGAAAGCGAGAACATCAAGCAAATTGTTAACCATTTTAACGACATCTTCGTTAATTACAACAGCCAAGTTCTAGAGCTCAAAGAGTTGGGGCTAAAAGATTTAGCTTACGAGATTGAGCATCATAAAAAAGGCTATTACGTTTGGTTGTTAGTTCAAGCAACTCCAGAAGCGATTGCTGAATTCAACCGCGTTGTACGAATCACTGAAGAAGTTATTCGCTACATCGTTGTAAAGGAAGGCGAGTAATATGATGAACAGAGTCATTCTGGTCGGTCGTATCACGAAAGACCCAGAAGTCAAAATGACACAATCTAATATTGCTGTCGCAACCTTTACGCTTGCAGTAAACCGTCAGTTCGCGGATCAATCCGGCGAAAGACAAGCTGATTTCATTCAGTGTGTTGTCTGGCGTAAGCAAGCAGAAAATTTAGCACGTTTCGTAAAGAAAGGTGCATTACTTGGTGTCGAAGGCCGCATTCAAACACGTCAGTATGAAGCGGAAAACGGCATGCGTTATGTCACTGAAGTTGTGTGTGATTCAGTTCAATTTTTAGAATCTAAGGGTGATTCTAATGAATCAACTTCACGTGATGATTTAACCACTGCAGACAATGACGAGTTCTACGAAACAAGTAAGCAACTCGCTGCAGAAGAAGATTTACCATTCTAAGGAGGAAACATCATGCAAAATAATTACAAACGTGGTGGCGGATTCAAAAGACGTAAGAAAGTTTGCTACTTTACACAAAATAAAGTAGAACACATCGATTTCAAAGATGTTGAACTATTGAAGCGTTTTATTACTGATCGCGGTAAGATTTTACCAAGACGTGTAACAGGAACATCTGCTAAATGGCAACGTCCACTCGCTGTTGCGATTAAACGTGCACGCCACATGGCATTGCTACCATTCGTAAAAGACTAACAACATAAGCCCATATCAACGATATGGGTTTTTTTATCGACTTTTGATTGAAATATGTTTTTTTAGAGATTAAAGATAAAATCTTTATCAACATGTCATCATCATGATATAATATCTTTAAAGTGGGTGAACCTATGAAGCGATGGCTTTTTTTTGGAATCGCACTGATTCTTCTTGGTATCAGTGTCTATCTTTATATCCCCTATTTTAATATTCAAGGTGGCGATGAATTCGTCCGTCTTTTATTCTTGATTGGATCAACGATATTCGTTTTTGCCATGCTTTATATCATGCTTAATATCCAAACAAGAACAAAGATTAAAACACTTCAGAACCGATTATCAATGTGGACAAAACTGTCTTATCACGTTAACCAAGTTGGTGATGAAGTCTTTAATGAATTACCAATTGGTATTATTGCATTGGATGATGATTTTGAAATCAAATGGGCAAATCCTCATGCGAAGATCATCTTTGATCCTAAAATGACGGGTAAACTCTTAAAAGATATTCATCCACAACTCCATATGCTTGCGATGAATAATAAAGTGAACTTTATGATTCAGGTGAAAAATGAAACATATGATGTCATTTATCGTCCCGAACTCAAATTCTTTTATTTGTTTAATCAAACAGAAAGAGAAACCGTTAAAGAACTTTATCAAAATCATTTACCTGCATTAGGTATCATCTATTTAGATAATTTGGATGAAGCTATTTCATCATTAGACGTTTTAGAACAATCATCACTAAAAGGTGAATACTTAGCTGCCATAGCTGACTGGGCAAACAAATATGATGGCTTCTTGAAACCTTATGATGATGAACGACTCGTTGTCATGCTTTATCGTAAACAGCTTAATTTGATGATTCAAGATAAGTTTGACATCTTAGATAAAGTTAGACAAATCTCAACACAAAACCAAGTACGTATTTCCATTTCGATGGGGATTGCTTCATGGGATGTGGATTATGAAGAATTAGGTATTTATGCACAAAATGCGATTGAACTTGCTGAAAAACGTGGTGGTGACCAGGTCGTGGTCAACATCCAAGATCAAAAGATTCAGTACTTTGGAGCAAAGACTAACGCTTCAGCTAAAAGTTCACGCGTCAGTGTTAGAATTAACGCACAAACCATTAGAGACTTTATTGAAAAGTCATCCAATGTTATAATCATGGGACACCATCAAGCAGACCTTGATGCGTTTGGTTCGATGGTTGCAGTTATGCACATGGCAAGAGCAAGCAAGAAACAAGCAGTACTTGTCTTAGAAGAACAAAAATGTGATTTAACAACTCAAAAAATCATTGATATTTTAAGAAAAGAAGTACCTGAATATCAACAAAACTATGTGTTACCTGAAGAAGCGTTACGCATGATGAATGAAAACAGTCTGCTCATCGTTGTTGATTCTCAGTCACCCAAGATTGTCATGTCACCTGAAGTTTTAGAGAAAACTCAGAAGCTGATCGTCATTGACCATCACCGTGTCGGTGAAGAATCATTTGATGCTGATTTTTCATTTATTGAACCTTATGCATCATCGACGATTGAACTTGTTATGGAATTACTGAACTTCTATAACCTAGAAGATGAAATGGATATCACACCTCTTGAGGCGACTATCATGTATGGTGGACTCATCGTGGATACCAATAATTTCTCTTATCGAACAAGTTCTAGAACGTTTGAGGTTGCATCTAAACTAAAAGAATTAGGCGCTGATATCACAGAAGCTAAGTTATGGCTAAGACGTGATTTACTACGCACATTAGAAATTAATCGTTTGCTCAATAAGGTTGATATTTTCCTAGAAAGATTTGCTTTTGTTGTCACAACAGAAGTCTATGATGATCGCATCTTATTAGCACAGGTTGCTGAAGCTTTACTATCCATCAATGGTATAGATGCAGCCTTTATGATCAGCCGTTTAGGCAATGATACCGTCGGTGTATCAGCACGATCTTATCAGCAAGTCAATGTTCAACTCCTCATGGAAGCATTAGGAGGCGGTGGACATTTAAATAGTGCAGCTGCACAGGTGAAAAACCAGTCGGTTGCTGAAGTTTATGAACAATTAAAAACTTATCTTGAACTCGAGTATGGTGGAGGTGGAGAAATCGTGAAAGTTATATTACTAGAGGATGTTAAAGGAAAAGGAAAGAAAGACGATGTGATTGAAGTTGCATCGGGATATGGTCAATTTTTAGTCACACAAAAGAAAGCATTAATCGCGAACGAAGAAAACCTTGCAGCGCTTAATAGAGCCAAAGAAGAAGCTTTTGAGGCACAACAAAGACACTTGGATCTCATGAAGAAACTCAAAGCAGAAATCGATGGTAAAAAAGTCACATTGGGTATTCAAATTGGACAAGATGGTAAACTCTTTGGTGCTGTTACAACCAAACAAATCGTAGAAGCATTTGATGCAGCACATCATATTATCATCGATAAGAAAAAGGTTGAACTATCTTCTGAAATCAATTCAGTAGGTATCTATACAGCATCTGTTCAATTGCATAAAGATGTAAAAGCAGTATTTGAAGTACACATTGTTGAAAAGTAGGGTTTAACTATGGCGAAGAGCTTACCGCATCATCAAGAAGCGGAGATGAATGTACTAGGGACGATTTTTCTCGACCCTAAAGAAATTCTAACCGTGATCGACCAATTGAATAATGAAGATTTTTTTGACCAAGGACATCAACTCATCTTTCAAGCGATGAAAGATCTCCAAATGGATCAAATGAAAATCGACTATACATCGGTTGCGGCGAAGCTTGAAGCTTCACAGCAACTCGCAAAAGTCGGTGGTATCAAGTATCTTTTACAACTCTCTGAATTTGTTCCTTCTACAAGACACTTAGAAACCTATATTGATTTAGTTAAAGATAGTGCCCTAAAGAGAGAGACGATTAGTTTAGCTTCTGAAATTCTTGAAAAGGGTTATCAGGGTGAGATGGATGCAAGCGATTATGTCACATACGCTGAAGAATCCATTTTTGCACTTGCACAAAAAAGAAAGACTTCTGCGTTTGCTGAACTGTCTGAAGTCATCAGAGAAGTTAAAGAAAAAACAGAGCTTAACAGAGATAAAAAAGGTGGTATTACTGGTTTAAGAACAGGGTTCTCAAACTTGGATAACCTTACAGCAGGTCTTCAGCCTGAAGAACTCATCATTTTAGCTGCTCGTCCTTCTATGGGTAAATCAGCTTATGCGATGAACTTAGCACTTAACGTTGCTAAAAGAAACGCTGATGGCCAAGCAGGAGTTGCCATTTTCTCATTAGAAATGAGTAATGAACAACTCGCAGCTCGTATGTTATCTGCAGAATCAAACATTGAAAATAACAAGATTAAAACAGGACATTTAACCAGTAGAGAATGGCAATTCTTAGAAGGTGGTATGCAATCACTATCACGTTTAAAAATTATGTTTGATGACTCTGCATCTGTATCAGTTGCAGATATTAGAGCCAAATGCCGAAAACTCTCACAAGAAGGTCGCTTAGACTTTGTTGTCATTGACTATTTACAGCTCATTAAAGGTGATGATCGTTCAGGAAATAGACAAGAAGAAGTTGCGAAGATATCACGTTCATTAAAACAGATGGCAAGAGAATTAAAAATTCCTATTCTTGCACTTTCACAGTTATCACGTGAAGTTGAAAAACGTGAAGATAAACGTCCGCTATTAGCTGACTTACGTGAATCAGGTTCTATTGAACAGGATGCCGATATCGTTATGTTCTTATACCGTGAAGATTATTACGAAAGAAAACAAGAAAATAAAACGGGTGAAGTTGAACTATCGATTGCTAAAAACCGTCAAGGTATGGCAGGGGTTGTCCTCAAATACCGATTTGATACTGAATTCTCACGCTTTACAGCACAGTCTGATCGTGAAGAAGAAGCGTTTAAAGATTAACACGATAAACAAAAAATCACGCCACATGATGAGCGTGATTTTTTTTAATTTGTTAGTGGATATGTCTTATTTAAGTGTGAAATTAAGCATCCAAATGTGCTTTTCAAAACTAGAAAGTGTACCGATGATGAGATCAGCTGTCACTTCATCTTCAAGATCTTGAGCAATCTTTAAAGTTTCTTTAAGTTCTAATGCAATGAGTTTGAAATCATCTAAAATGTGTTTAACCATTTCTTCAGGTTTTTCAGTACCGCTTGCTTCCTTGAGGGAAGTAATTGCTAAATAGCCTTTAAGATTAGAAACTGGATAACCACCAATCATTAATAATCTTTCTGCAAATGCATCATAAAGTTCGTTAGCTTCATCATAAAATTCTTCAAATTTCGCATGTAATTGATAAAACTGTGGGCCTGTGACGTACCAGTGGAAGTGGTGCAACTTGGTGAATAAAACACTAAAGTTTGCAACCTGTTTGTTTAAAGCATTATAAAGTTTTTCCATTTAATTCACTCCTTTTCTTTTTACACTTCTATTTTAGCATATTTATAACTTTTTTTCATAAAGGACGCTTTTTAAATCAATGAATATGGTGATATTCACACAATTCTGTGGCATTATTTACCATTTTATGGTAACATGTTTTAACGGGTGATAACATGTTTGATCGTTTATCAATAATGGAAAAACGTTATGTAGAAATTCAAGACATACTGGCATCAGGTACACTTGATGTCAAAGAAATGACAAAACTTTTAAAGGAATCGAGCACATTAGAAGATGCTGTTGAAGTTTATCGTTTCTATAAAACAAAGGAAGAGGAACTCTCTGATTTGGAGTCTCTTTTAGAATTAGAAACAGATGATGATTTAATCGAGATGGCTAAGCACGAAGTTCAAGAATTAAAACATTTATTAGAAGAAACCGAAGAGAAGTTAAAAATTCTTTTACTGCCTAAAGATCCTAACGATGACAAAAACGTTATTGTTGAAATCAAAGGAGCTGCCGGTGGCGATGAAGGTAACATTTTCGCAGGCGATCTTTTTAGAATGTACTCACGTTATGCTGAAACCAAAGGATGGAAGATTGAAATTCTTTCAGCATCTGAAGGTGCGATGGGTGGATTTACATCCATTGAATTTATGGTTTCAGGTAAACTCGTTTATTCACTGCTTAAATATGAATCAGGTGTTCATCGTGTTCAACGCGTTCCAGAGACAGAATCAATGGGAAGAGTTCACACATCAACAGCAACTGTTTTAGTTATGCCTGAAGCAGAAGAACTTGAAGTCGATGTTAAATGGGAAGATATTCGTTTTGATACGTTTAACTCATCTGGTCCAGGTGGACAATCGGTTAATACAACAAAATCTGCTGTTCGTTTAACTCACTTACCAACAGGTATGGTTGTTGACTGTCAAGAAGGTAAGAGCCAACACGAAAATCGTGACAAAGCGTTCCGTTTATTAAAAGCACGCATCTATGATAAGTTCTTACAAGAACAATTAGAAAAAGAAGGTGCTGAACGTAAAGCCTTAGTTGGTCGTGGCGATCGCAGTGAAAAGATTAGAACCTATAATTACCCACAAAATCGTGTATCAGATCATAGAATTGGCTTAACGCTTCAACGTTTAGATGTCATTATGGAAGGGCGAATTGACCTTATTATTGAAC
>DAOTHC010000010.1:0-16071 GCA_035447465.1 Acholeplasmataceae bacterium | reverse complement strand
TGTTTAATAGCTACAAATCCCAAACCATCTGTATCAATTTCTAACGATTCAAAGTAAAAAGGTGTTTGTCCCAGTTTACTGATCTGATCGATATATTGTTGTTTTGATAGGGGTTGATTTAAAGCTTTTTCAACTAAAAAATCACCGATGATGGTAACTTCATGCGTACCATCTGTCACTGTTAATTTGAGAGGTTTTCCCACATAAGATGACAATGATCCTTTTAAACCAATGAGTTTATAGTTCTCATCAAGATATTTTGCCAGTGATTGTTCGTGTTGGTAATCAAAAGTCTTTAGGACTGTTGAACCGACGGTAATAGATTGATCAACATCCAGCGTGATGACATCACCAGGTAGGGCATGTGTAACAAGTTGTCCTTGTTTTAAAATACGTGATACAGAATTTCCATAGTCTTGATTTGACAAAATGCGATAACCATCATTGATTGAAAGTGATTCTTCAAGTCGTATGGTCACTTTATTTCTAGTATACTGGATGACTTGACCCAGTGGAATGCCCATGTGATTAGGTCTTAAGTCGTGATTCAAGTCCTTAGGTTTTTCATTCATGATGAAGCCTTTGGTAAAATCACGATTAAATACTTTCTTTAAATTCCATATTGATTGTCTTAAGTCTGACTCACGTCTTGCAAGATATTGGTCAAGTGCATATCTGTAATCTTTAACAGTCTCAATCACGTACTCTGGTTTACGCATACGACCTTCAATTTTAAACGAATCGATACCTGCGTCAATCAGCTCATCAAGATACTCAAGCGTCATTAAATCTTTGGTTGATAACAGATAGGATTCATCTGAAATTTTTGTTTGATTCTTATAGAGTGCATAAGGGAGTCGACATGGTTGTGCGCACTCACCACGATTACCCGATCTACCACCGATCATTGAACTCATCAAGCATTGTCCTGAATAACATACACAAAGCGCCCCATGAACGAAAACTTCAAGATCAATGTCGACATGTTTTTTAATCAATTTAATGGTGTCAAGCGATGTTTCTCTAGCGAGCACAATCCGTTTCACACCCATATCTTTTAACCACTTAGCTTGTTCGATGGTATGTGTATTCATTTGTGTTGAAGCGTGGATTTCAACATGCTGATATCGCTCTCTTAACAACGAAATGACACCTAAATCTTGAACAATAAAGGCATCAACATGATGTTCTGCTAGGAAATCGGTATAGGCTAAAAGATCCTTCATTTCATTATCATAGATGACTGTGTTGATTGCGACAAACACTAAAACACCACGCAAATGTGCATAGTTAATAACCTCAATCAGCGTTTCATCATCAAAGTTACTCGCATATGCTCTAGCACCAAATCGTTTACCTGCTAAATAAACAGCATGAGCACCTGCATTGATGGCACCAATCAAGGCTTCTTTAGTTCCCGCTGGAGCTAATATTTCAGGTTTTTGCATATGTGATCAGACACCTCTATCCATCCTCAAGTATTATACCAAAACGAAGAAAAAAAGAGATTTACTTTTTATCTCTTTTTGTTGATAATTTCTTGAGTGATTTCATATAGTCTAGATGCTTTATCCTGATCATACGTGATAGGATTCGACTTTTTTACTTTTCCTTCTTTAAAGTACTCTCCTGAGAGTGATCGATATTCATCATCTAAAGCTATTCTTACCATAAATGAAGCTGGATAAAACGCATCCGTTCCTTTTGATACACGCCAAATCCAAATAGCCTTGGATATACGCGAGGTATTTTTTAATCCAATCTCTGTTTTAACAAGACCTGGGTCTATGGCAAAGATGCTGATACGAGGATGTCTTTTATGAAATTCTTTAACAAAAAAGACATTGTATAATTTTGAACGCTGATATGCTTTTAAAATGTTATAGAATTTAAAGTTTTGTAGATTATTAAAGTTAATGCGTGCTCGATAATGTGATAGCGAACTTACGACTAAAACGCGAGGATCTTCTGACTTCTCGAGGTATGGTATAAGATTTTGTGTCAACAAGAAAACAGCTAGATGATTCACAGCAAACGTTATTTCATTGCCATCTTCGTTGAGATGTTTACCTGAGGAGACCATACCAGCAACATTCATTAAGACATCAAGTCTGCCTTCATAATGTTGATTAAGAATGTTTTTAATATCATCTGTTAACTGATTGACTTGTCGAATAGATGATAGATCTCCTGTCACGATATGAAGTTTAGTGTCATCTGTTAGATAAGGTTGACAATCAGACATCAACTTATCTTTTTTCTCAGTTGATCTTGCTACTGCAATCACATCAACATGTTCTTTCAACAATAACGTTACATTGGCAAATCCAATACCTGACGTAGCACCTGTAACAACACAAACTTTTTTCATATGATTAACCTCTCTTTTGAAAAACAATAATCCGCTTATGGTCATTGAAAACGATATTCCATCCCATCATATCCCCGATGACTTGAAAAGTTTTTTCTTGGAAAAATACGACATGAGATAAATCTCTGATATAAAACCACTGAAAAAACGATTGACGCTCTTGTGGATAAAAAAGCGTCATTAAAGCGATGAACCCATCTTTTTCAACGTGTTTATCCATCCATATGAGTGCATCTTTAGGTTGATGAATATGTTCCATTACTTCAGTTGAAGTTATCATATCATAACGTTTTTCTTGATCTGGTTTGTCAGGACTAAAGAATGGATCATATGTATCCACATCATAGCCAAGATTGGTTAACAATAACTGTAGAACTGGTGTTGGACCTGAACCAAAATCAAGGATATGACCAGAAGATATAAACGGCGTTACTGCTTCATCAATGAAATGCGTCAAAAAATTAACATAACCTTCTTGAGATGGATCGTTATTGTGTTCTAAATATCTGTTTTCTTCATCAATACGTGATGGATAGTGTGTGTTATCTTTAAATATGACTTCACATTGCTGACATTGATGAAATCGAACCCCTGTTTTAGGATGTGTAAAATTATGTGTGTCAGAACCGCAAATTAAACACTTTTCCATATGCTTAAACTTTCTATGGATTCTTGTAAAATCTTTTTAAGTTCATCTAAATCGATGTCACTTAGTTTATTGATATATAAACATCCGACACCTTTTTGATGTTTGCCAAGTTTATCAAATACCTTTTTATTTGTTTCAATGGATAAATATACTGTGATAGCTGTTTTTCTTGGTGAAAAACCGATTACAAAATAATCAATTTCTCTTTTGGATTCATAAACGATATGAACTTGATCAAAACCAACAATATCACTACCCCAAATCACGGGAGGTTGACCTGTAATTTCTGACATCATCTCTATCAATATCTCAGTTTCACCCTGTCTTTTTTCAGGTAATTCTTTGATAAATGTTTCAATATGTTGATCTGTTGGTACTGTTTTAAGTGTTGCCATAAAGCCCCCTTAATATGTTATATGAATATAAGTACGATGTGGTAGATCACTGGAACCAGTAATGCGGGTAACATGTTCGCTACTTTAATTCGTTTGAGTTCCATAAAATTGATTCCGATTGCAATCAGTAGGATATTGCCTACCATTGAAATAGACCTAATAATTTCAGGTGATAAAACATCGCCAACAAACATAGCGAGTAACGTTATGGCTCCTTGATAAACCAAGACGCTAATGGCAGAAAAAATAACACCTATGCCTAAGACTGAAGCTAGAATCATCGCTGTGACAAAGTCGAGCGCACTTTTGATTAAAAGTGTGGTCATATCACCATAGAGACCGTCTTTGATTGAACCAACGATCGCCATCGCACCAACACAGAAAATCAGTGTTGCTGCAATAAACCCTCTCGCAAGAGGAGGAAGATTATATTTTTTTTCGACATTTTCAGCCCAAAGGTTAAGTCTACCATCGATATCAATCCATTCACCAATCATCACACCTACAACGAGTGAAACAATGATGAGCAGATCTCCACTTGATGTAATACTGTTATTTTCTAAGGTGAAAAAGTCTTTTAGAAACCATCCAAGTGATAAGGCAGCTAATCCTAAACCTAGTGAAACCATCACACCTTTTTGTATTTTTTCTGGTAATCCCTTTTTAAAAATAACACCGAGCAGCGTTGCTACGATGATAGCACCTGCATTAATTATGGTTCCCATAGACACCTCATCAAATTATGTTTTAGAAAATGATATGAAAAGGTTGGAGCCAATTGGTTCCAACCCTATTTACCAAGGAAGTGGATCTTTTTTAATATCCTGAAGATAGAGTTCAACCATCCTCTTTTTCATCTTAGGATCAAGTTTAAAATTGGCATTTTTAATATGATCTTCAAGTTGTTCTAAAGTTTTAATACCAGGAATCACTGCTGTGATTTCTGGATACGATAAGATAAATGAGATTGCAAAACGTGTTAAATCATCGGTTTGCGTAATCTCTTTCATCTTTCTGACGAGTTGTGCTCTGCGAGCAATTGTTTCATCATCCCAACGCATCCGAATGCCTTCAAATTCAGAAAGCTCATCATATTTCCCGGTGAGCCATCCCGAGTCAAGCGGTACTTTAGCAATTAATGATATACCTTTTTCTTTTGCCTTTTTAAATAAACTAGAAACATCTTGAAAAAAGACATTAAATAAGATTTCGATGACATCAACTTCGAGATGATTTAAAACTGTTTCAAACTCTTCTAGAGAATCGATTGAAACACCATATGCACGAATGAGACCTTCTTCTTTTAACTTCTTTAATTCTTCGACATGTCGTGTTTTACCTTCTAAAATGTCAAATCCTGGATTATGTATGAGCAAACTATCTAAATAGTCTGTTTGAAGTCTTTCTAGACTGTCTGTAACCTGTTTTTTAAGTGAGAAAACAGAGAAATCAGTTTCTCCATCTGCTGTATGTCCAAATTTTGAATTAATAACAATCTGATCGCGGCATCCTTCAATAGCTTGACCAATAATGGTTTCACTCATACCCGATGCATAACCAGGTGCCGTATCGAAAAAATTCACGCCGAGTTCAATAGCTCGTTTAACGAGTTCAACGCCATCTTCCATTGACATGTATCCCCAAAATTCCGTGTTCCCTAATTGCCACGAACCAAAACCTAAGCGATTAATCTCTTTTTTTGTTTTCGCGTATTCGACTTTTTTCATAAAAACCTCCGTCGTCTATTTCTATTTTAACATGTTTTTATAACTTAAATATCAAAGAAACATATCTTATGTTACAATACAAACGAGGTGGACGAGATGAACTTAATAAAAATAACACTTCCCATACCAACACATCAACATGAACGTACGATTCGAATTCTTCTTCCTGATCACTATGATGAATCAAATAAAGATTATCCTGTGATCTACATGCATGATGGACAAAACTTATTCGAAGATGAAACATCCTACAGTGGACATTCATGGGGAATCAAGGAAACATTAGATGAATTAAAGGTCGATGATGCTATCATCGTTGGTATCGATAATTCCGAACTGAGACTCTTTGAATATGCACCTTGGCCTTGTGTGGACATGGTCAAAGATATGACAAAAATTACGGTTGGTGGCTATGGTGACCCTTACGCAACCTGGGTAACCGAATTCGTTAAACCGTATATTGATACACATTATCGCACACTAACTGATGTTGAACATACCTTTGTTGCCGGTAGTTCGATGGGAGCTTATATATCTGTTTATATGGGTCAGAAATATCCAGAAGTCTATGGAGGTATCGGTTGTTTTTCACTTGCCTCTTGGTTTAATGAAAAAGACTTTTTAGACTATATCATTAGTTCTGAAACTTCCTTAAGTCAACGCTATTTTATTTCTGTTGGACGTCATGAGACCAGCAATCCACAAAACACAGAGTTCTCAAATATGTATATCGAAAATAGCCAAAACTTAAAACGTCTGTTACATGATAAAGGTATACAAGATATATGCTATATCGAAACAGATGACAAACATCATGAACTCGCATGGCGAAAGGTGTTTAAAGATTTCATCACCTATATCCTAAAAAAATAACACGGACGAAATTTGTCCGTGTTTTCTTTATAACCATGCTAATACTTTTTGGATATAAGTATCCCAGAATGCCCAATCATGTGCTCCTGGTGATTCTTCATAAAGATGTTTAACGTTGCGGTCAATCAAGAAGTCCCTGAAGGCAATATTGTCTTTATATAAGAAATCTTCTGTTCCGCATGCCACATAGAGATCAGGTAACTCTACGTTGTGTTTAAGATGTAGATCAATTAAATATTTCATATCATTGGTTGTATTCTGAATAGGCTTCATGCCGAAAACTGCATCAAACCAAAGATTACGTGGTTGATCACTCGCAATCTTTCTAATCTCATCAATATCAAGTGCACCCGATAAGCTCGCAGCTTTAGCAAATCGATCAGGATAAGTTAATGCGATCTTAAGTGCACCATAACCTCCCATTGATAAACCGGCAACATATTGATCTTCTCGCTTTGATGAAATAGGTAAAAGCGATGTCACTAATTCAGGAAGTTCTTTAGAGATGTACGTGAAGTAGTTTAACCCACTGACTGTATCCATGTAATAACTGTTGTTGACAGCTGGCATCACAATAGCGAGTCGATAATTCCAACTGTATCTTTCAATGGATGTATAACGCATCCAATCGGTATGATCTCCAATGTAACCATGCAAGAGATAGAGAACTTTGAGCTTCTCATCTTTTTTAATATCTTGAGGTAGAATGACGTTGACCGTCGTGTTTAAATCCAATGCGTTAGAGCGGACATGAAGTGTTAAAAAAGCCATATGATAAACCTCCTTATTTTCAGCCATATTATAGCATGAAATAACATCAAAAAAAAGAGTCCTAATGCCTGGGGGGGATGTAGACATTAGGACCAATTCACGGGTCTCACCTCACAAAGGTGGGTGAAACAATTGTATTATATATGAATAAGCGAACGATGTCAACAAAATTATTTAACTTTTTTTTATGAAAGAAAAACGTAAGAAATAAAAAAAAAAATGTGGAGTTTTTTATTAAAATAATGCGTTTTTTAACATAAAATATCTTATATTAATCTGCTTTTATCAAACGTTTTCGATATGTGTGAATCACATATTCCAACATAATTGAAATCAAGATCAGGATCAGCGTCCAGGCAAAAACGGATGCATAATCTAAATTCGTTTTAGCAAGGTATAACATCTGACCAATCGCATACTTGGTTTGTGCTAAATATTCAGCCATGACTAAAACTTTTAAACCCAATCCAAAGGATTGGAGAAATGAAAGTAGGACGTAAGGTCTCATCAGTGGATAGTATAAATATCTAAATGCGAGTTTAATATCATGTGCTTCAAGGTTATAAACATCGATATAACTTTGATCAATTTGCTTAATACCTTCTTCTGCAGCTTGATAGATGATCGGAAATACCATCAGAAATGTGATGACGTAAGGTGTGATCTGATAACCTAAAACGATAAGCAAGATCACAACGATTGATATGACGGGGATCGTTCGAAGCACTGTAACATAGGGCTGCATCACCCAAGAGAATTTCTTTTTTAGTCCTGATATAGTTCCTAAGGTAACGCCACATATGGCAGACAGTGATACCGAGATAATTAAGCGAAAAAGGGATAGTCCTATCACATGATAGGTGCTACCCTTTTTTGCTAATCCCCCCAGCTTCAAAAGGACATCTAGCGGAGATGGTAGAATAAGTCTATGATTTATCGCTAAAAATAATACATACCATAAGATGATAAGTGACAACAAGGATGATATCGTCCAAGTTTTTTTCACATTCAATCACTCCAATAAAATGAATCGTTTGGTAAAGCATCGCCAATCAGTTTAGAATTAAGCTCCAAAATCACTGAAAAGTAATCTTCAATCGATGATTTAGCCTCTTGTGCTGTCTGAAACATGAGATGACTACCTTCGATAGCATCTTCTAAAATGAGTATATCATCAAGAATCCCCAGTGTGATACCCTTTGTTAATAAATCGTGTGATTTATCGTTAACTAAATTGATAGAAGATCTTAGATCATCCATCAAATGGTTAACACGTTGATCTGATAAATCTTTCTTAACAAAGATAGAAGCTTGTGGGTAAGATGCGCCATCATGTAGGTCTGCATATAGTGTTTGTAAATCGATGGATGTCGTTTCAGGAACTAATGCTTTTACTTTTGATAGACTGGGTTCTGCAACCATGACAATCTTTGTGTGATCTAACATATATTCACTGACTGCAGTCTGTACAGAATCAACATAGGTGATTGTAGCATTGACATGATACTGAGCAAGTAAATGTTTCATGATAATATCAGATGTTTGGTTTTGCCCAAATACAATGATGGTTTTATCGGTTAGTTGACTCAGTGAATTCGATACAAATGATGTTGAAATGATATGATAATTACCCCATACAACTGTTCCAGCTAATACATAATCTTCTTTAGATTGATAGAGTTTTGCACCTAAATTGGTTGGTGCAATAATCGCATCATGTGACATCGAACCGAATGCTGCAACCAATGGATCAGGGCCATTAACAATATCGATGGCGTAATCATCTTCATCAAGACCCAAGATGGTCATTGCTGGACTACCCTGTGGCACCATGATGCTTAATTTTTCAGAAGGTTTGCAGCTAACAAGTAGAAATAACATACATAAGATAATTAGCCATTTTTTCATAACATACCTCAATTAAATCTTTGAATAAGCTTGACGCTTATGATAATGTGTGTGTAACAATTCATGTGATAAATGCGAGTTAGGTTCACCTAAAAACTTTTCGTAAAGTTGCTTAACAAAAGGATTTTCGTGTGATTTTCTCATTGGTGCGTTTTTATCTATTTCATATAAAACATTTGCTCTTAATTGACGAACATCAATCTTTTCTGCAATCTTCGCAGGAACAATGGGTTGTCCACCACCGTTGATACATCCACCTGTACATCCCATAACTTCAACAAAGTGATACGTTTTGTCAGAGTTCTTTAAATCATTTAAAAACTGACCAATGGCATAGCCACCATGAACAACCGCAACTCGAACTGGCGTACCAGCAACCATGTAAGTAGCTTCTTTAATATCTTGTGTCCCACGGACTTCTTTAAAGTCAATCGGTGTTGGTTTCTCTTCTAAGATCTCTGTCACTGTTCTAAGTGCAGCTTCCATAACCCCACCTGTCGCACCAAAGATAGTTCCAGCACCTGTATAAGATGCAAGCATACCGAAAGGTTGAATAGGTTCTAATGACTTAAAGTCAATCTTTCTTCTTCTGATCAAACGGGCAAGTTCTCTTGTTGTTAACACGATATCGACGTCTTTGTAACCATCGCGACCCATATCTTCTCTTCTTGCTTCTTCCTTTTTAGCAATACAAGGCATGATGGATAATGAGACGATGTTCTTAGGATCTAATTTAAGTTCATCAGCGTAGTAGGTTTTAATTAAAGCTCCTGCCATTTGCTGTGGTGACTTACAAGATGATACGTTAGGTATAAGTTCTGGGTGATAGAGTTCTAAGTAGTTAACCCAACCTGGTGAACAAGATGTAAACATCGGGAAAGGACCATTGTTCTTCAAACGATTAATAAATTCAGTTCCTTCTTCAAGAATCGTTAAATCTGCTGTGAAGTTTGTATCCATAATTTCGTCAACACCAATGGCTTTGAGAGCCGCAAACATTTGACCTTCAACATTGGTTCCAATGGGATAACCAAATTCTTCACCTAATGCAGCACGTACTGATGGCGCAACCTGACAAACAACGGTTTTGCTTGGATCACGTAACACCATATCAAGTTGTCTAATATCATCTTTTTCACTTAATGCGCCCGTTGGACAAGCTTGAATACATTTACCACAGTAAATACAACCAGCATCTTCCATGTGGTGGAACAATGCAGGTCCAACATATGTTTCAGATCCGCGTTGATTATAATTAAGGATTCCGAGTCCTGTAAACTTTTCACATGCTGATACGCAACGTCCACATAACACACATTTACTAGAGTCAATGGTGATAACACCACTTGAATCAGAGTAATAACGAGGTGCTTCATTAGTTCCGTAAAGATAAGTGAGTTCGTTTTCAATTGAGTATTCTCTTAATAAATCTAAAAACTCACAATTTGTTTCTCTAGAACAGGTGAAACATTCAAAGTGATGCTTGTGTGCGAGTAGTTCAAGATTCATCGTAACGGCTTGATAGATATCGAGGTCATCTGTGATGACATTCATACCTTCTTCTACCTTCGTACGACATGCAGGTTTTAAGTTCTTTTGTCCATTGATTTTAACTGAACAAACACGACAATTACCTTCTTCATGAATACCTTCAAAATAGCACAAACGTGGAATATGAATGCCATTGGCTTCTGCAGCTTGTAAAATCGTTTTATCTGATGTTGTTATAATGGGTTTCCCATTGATATTGAGATTAATTTCTTTTGTCATATACGGTTCTCCTCATGAATAGCAACGCTTGAGATTGCGCCAACTGGACATGCTTTCTTACAAGCTCCACAACGAATACATAAATCAAGATCAATGTTATGTTTTTGTTTGGGCCATCCTGTGATTGCATTGGTTGGACAGTTCTTCGCACACTTCGTACAACCGATACAACTGTCATCGATGACGAAGTTTGTTAGATCACGACATACGCCTGCTGGACATGTCTTATCTTTAACATGAGCTTCATATTCATGTCTAAAGTGTTTAAGTGTTGATAAAACTGGGTTAGGTGCTGTTTGACCAAGACCACAAAGTGATGTTTCTTTAATCATGTGTGCTAGTTGATCTAGTTCATCGATATCTTTCATCGTTCCGTTTCCTTCACAGATACGATCTAAGATTTCTTTCATCTGTTTGGTTCCTTCACGGCATGGTGTACATTTTCCACATGATTCATCAACTGTGAAATCAAGATAGAAACGTGCAACGTCAACCATACAGTTGTCTTCGTCCATCACGATCATACCACCAGAACCCATCATGGATCCTAATGATGTTAGTGTTTCGAATTCAATCGGTGTATCTAAATCTTTTTCAGTGATACATCCACCAGATGGTCCACCTGTTTGAACAGCTTTAAACTTGCGTTTATTAGGGATGCCACCACCTATGTCATAGATCACTTCACGTAGTGTTGTTCCCATAGGAACTTCAACAAGTCCTGTGTTAACAATCTTGCCACCTAAAGCAAATACTTTGGTTCCACTTGATTTTTCAGTACCAATCGATTTAAACCAATCTGCACCTTTTAAATAAACAACCGGTACATTGGCAAACGTTTCAACGTTATTGACGTTGGTTGGTTGTCCCCATAAGCCTTTGACAGCTGGGAATGGTGGCTTAAGGCGTGGCATACCACGATAGCCTTCGATGGAGGCAATCAATGCGGTTTCTTCACCGCACACAAACGCACCTGCACCTAAACGAATATCAATATCAAAACTAAAATCAGTTCCGAAAAGATTATTTCCAAGAAGATTCATGTCTCTTGCTTGTTTAATGGCGATATTGAGTCTTTCAACTGCAACAGGATATTCTGCTCTAACATAAATATATCCTTGGTTAGCACCAATCGCATAACCACAGATTGCCATCGCTTCTAATACGGAGTGTGGGTCACCTTCTAAAACTGCGCGGTCCATAAATGCACCTGGGTCACCTTCGTCAGCATTACAAATGACATATTTTTGGTCAGAAACTGAGTTTCTAGCAAATTGCCATTTCTTACCGGTAGAGAATCCACCACCGCCACGACCACGTAAACCAGATTTGATCATTTCATCAATCGCTTCTTGTGGTGTCATTTGTGTGAGAACTTTACCTAATGCCATATAGCCATCTTTAGCAATATATTCAGTAATCTCTAAAGGATTGATGTTACCACAATTTCTTAAAGCGATACGTCTTTGTTTTGAATAAAACTTGAGTTGACTCATGTTTTTAATCAGTTTTTTGTCAATGGGATCTTTAACGAGTAAACGTTGAACCGGTCTACCTTTGAGTAAATGTTCTTGACAAATCACTTCAACATCATCTAATGTGACATGAGAATAAAATGTTTCATCTGGATAAACGACAACGACAGGTCCTTTTTCGCACAATCCAAAACATCCTGTTAAGACGAGTCCGACTTCATCTTTCATGTTCATATTGAGTAATACATTCTCAAATGTGTCTTTAATTTCTTTTGATTTAGAACTCATGCAGCCTGTTCCACCGCAAATAAGTACTTGAGTACGTTCGAGCATGTTTTCACCTACCGCTTTCTATTGTTGAGTAAATAACGATCAATCGGTTCATGATTGATAATGTGTTTTTCAACTATTTCTTTGATCATGTCATCTGTAATGGAACAATAAACAAAGGATTGTCCATTTTCATCAATGATTTCAGCCATAGGTTCATAAGTACACTCACCCATACAACCAACTTGTGTTACAGCACAGTTTTCAATCTGTCTATCTTGAATTTCCTTGAGGAAACCCTGTAATACTTGTTTGGCACCTGATGCAATCCCACATGTACCCATGCCAACTTGAATGCGGTAGCCACCCTTAACGTAGCGTACATTCATTTTTTTCAACGCTTCATCTCTTAATTTTTGAAGGTCTTCTAATGATTTCATAATATACCTCTTACTCTATTGATTTCTTGATTAATATAGTCCTTTAAGTAATTCATAACATAGATGTCATGAAGTGTGTCTCCAAGTAGTTCTTTCATGTCATTGAGATGAAAGGTGTACTGCTTGTTATCTTTTTCATATGTGAACGAAAAGTCGTTCATATCTTGATGAATTGCCAGCATAACGACAACATCTCCAAAATCACCAAGTGGTGGCATATCCATATGATGGATGTCAAATGATACCTTGAGTGTCGTTCCTTCGTTGGGTTTTGATGTTAACTGAAACTCTCCTGAGGTTTGTTCAGATACCATTTTGATCATGGATAATCCTAGACCAACTTTACGTGTTTTTCGTGTTGTAAAGAATGGTGAAGATGCTTTTTGAAGTGTTTCTTCATCCATACCACAACCATCATCTTTCATTTCAAGTACTAGCATGTCATCTTCTTTGATGTGAATATCAATGTGATTTGCTTTTGCTACGATGGCATTTTGTGCAAGATCTAGTAGATATAGTGCGATGTTATCCATGATGTATATAATCAAAGAAAGCATCGATGGATAAACTTTCTAGCTCCACTTGATTGTGATCGTTTCGTTCATTGATGTCGGTGATCATATGTGCATCTGAGTTATAAAAGATTTTGTACTGATTGAGATGATGAGCATGAATAAAGTCTTGACTAGCTCTTGAACTCAGTTCAATAGCATCTGGTTTAAAGTTACTTAAGTGGGAAAGGCCACTGTGTTTTTTTCTATCAACATGAGCGAAAACTAAGATATGACGGAAAGGTTGGAGTAATGCTCTTAATTCTAGGAGAGAAAGAGAAAGATTTATGGATAGATCAAAGGGATATACTTCAACGATTTCATCATTGATATCCGTAATTCCCTGCTCACTTCCCAAATGTCCATCATATCTTATGTTGTTTCGCCATGGTTCAAGCAAGTTATCGAATCGATATGCATCATCAGTTGATGCAAAATAACAACATACATGAATATCCTCTGCTAATGATAATTCAATACCAGGGATAAATAACATATCATAACTTTCTGACAACTCTTGCATGATCTTAAGTTGTTTTGTTGAATTATGATCCGTAACAGCTATGATATCTAATTTTTTTAAGTATGCCATATTGAAGATGTTATTCGGAGTCATGAGGACATCTGCATCAGGCGATAAGACCGAATGAATGTGTAAATCATAATAATAGATCATATGAGACCTCGTTGATAGAGATCGATAATGACTTCATGATTCTTGAATGCCGTTTGAATTAAGCAAATGCCTTCTTCATTACATTTATCAATCATCTGCAGTGTAACAGCTCTATTTTCAGTGATTATAATTGCTGGTAAATCAATCATCATGGCACATCCGACCGTATTGTCGTGAGAAATAAGTGTAATAAGAATGGCATGATCATCGGCACTTTTTATCGCGGCTGATAAAAGATCAGTAGCGTAACAACCTTGATAGAGATTGTTGAGAGTTTTGTCATGTGTTAAACAGATATAGTTTTTAGATAATATGTCTTTAATCGATCTCATGTTCTTTACCTCGATAAAAGACTAAATGAACATGTGTCCCAAAGGGATCTGATTCAACTTTCATTTCGTCAGCTGACCTTTTCATATTTGGTATACCCATGCCTGCTCCAAAACCATTAGCGTGATCAAGTTCACTTGCTGTGGAAAAGCCTTCTAGCATTGCTAACTCAATATCAGGAATACCTGGACCGTCATCGAAAAAGTCTAATAAGATATACGTGTCATTAATTTCAAATGTCACATAACCACCTACAGAATGGATGACCACATTGATTTCTGCTTCATATGAAGCAGCACATACTCTTTTTGTTAGATTCCATGGTATACCAAGTGACTTTAGTGTTCGTTTAATATCTGAAGATGCACGACCTGCTAAATCATAGTTTTTAGCAATGATCTGATATTCTTTTACCATTGTTGATTATAGATAATACCTTTAATACCATCTTGGTACATCATACCGCTGGTATTAAACATGGTATGTTCAGTCGATAATAAAATAATATTTGATTCTTTAGCTAATTCAACGACTTTAAGTGAAGGTATTTTTCCTCTAACAAGCAAAACAACTTCCATATCTAACATTTCTGCTGTTCTAATCGATTGATTAGTCGTTAAACCTGTAATTAAGATGCTATCTATTAAAACGCGATCATCTTTGACCGAATTGAGGACCATTAAAGCATCACTCATCAAATCAGCACAAAAAGCGTACTTAATTTCTTTTTCTCTAAGTAGCTCTTTCGTATAAACCTGACATTGATATTTTTCGATGATTTCACTTAGTTTCATCTTTGGCTTCTCTCATCTCTTTAATCACTTGTTTCACTTTTTGGACGCTAGAGTTGCCATAGATGTGTTCGTCAATTGAGAAAACAGGAGCTAGTCCGCAAGCACCAATACAGCGGGTTGCATACAACGTGATTTCGCCATCCTTCGTTGTTTCACCTGGTTTGACTTTAAGTTCATCCTCAAGAGTTTCCATAATGTTTTGTGAACCTCTGACGTAACATGCTGTACCTAAACAAATGCTAATCGTCTTTTTGCCTTTAGGGGTAACAGAAAAATTCCCATAAAAAGTCACGACGCCATTGATTTTTGCAATACTTTCGTTCAGTTCTTTTGAGATGATCTTTTGAACTTCGAGTGGAATATGACCAAAGATATGCTGTGCATCGTGAAGCGTAGGCATTAGTGGTCCAGGAAGTTTTTTATTTTTTTCGAGCTGCGCGTAAAAAAGAGCCAGCTTTTCACGTGTTAAAAAAGCTTGTGAATTCATAAGGTATCTCCTTTTGGGTATTGTTTAATTCACCTTAATTATAACACTTATTTTTAAATTGAAAAGACTTTGTCAAGTTTTTTGCATTGGGTTTTCATATGATAACGTTTTCTAAATAACTTAATGATGTCTTCAAACCGTAAAAAAAGAAAAAACTAGCCTAAATCAGCTAGTTTTGATTGAATATGCAAAAATTGATGATTAAAACCACTTTTTTCTTTTGAAAAAGAAAACCATGGATGCCATAATGATGAAACATACAATACTAAATATTAAAACAGCATGGGGATACGATAGGAGTTCAAAATAGATAAAATTCATACCGAAAAACCCTGTTAAGAATGAAAGTGGAATGAAAATGGCTGAAAATAATGTCAGAGTTGCCATAATTTTATTCATCTTAGTCGATTGGTTGTTCATATGAAGATCGAGCATGTTTCGCATTTGTTCTCTCGATTGATTAATCCGATAATCGAGGCGTTGGAGATGGTCCATCAGATCGTCATAGTAGGGTTGATTATCAAGATCAAAAACTTCATGTTTTCTGGCTAACATTTTATCGAGTTGTTCATACGTGGGAGTTA
>DAOTHC010000009.1:11002-16101 GCA_035447465.1 Acholeplasmataceae bacterium | reverse complement strand
AGAACCGAGAGATGAGGTGGGATCCTTTTTGCTTACCTTCTGCAATTTCATCTAACACGGTTTCCATGCGGGATGTATATTCAACATTAATAATTTTATCGAAGAATAAATCAAGTTGTTCTGTGGTGAGTTTGCCTTGTTCAGTTGGGATAAATCTCTTATCTTCAACATTGACATAATCACGATGTTTCAACGTCTGAATAATCTGTGCATAAGTTGATGGTCTACCGATACCTTTAGCTTCTAATTCTTTAATTAAAGTAGCTTCAGAATAGCGTGTTGGTGGTGTTGTTACCTTTTCAATCGCAATAACATCTTTGGTGTTAAGTTCTTGATTGAGTTCAAACTTAGGTAGGATTTTGTCCTTTGACTTCGCATCTTGGAATACTTTGGTATGACCATCAAAACGTAAGACGCTACCTTCAACTGTATAGATATGATCATGTGATGAAAGCGTAACTTTTGTGATATCAAAGATCGCTGGAGCCATGAGTGATGCTAAGGCTCTTTGATAAATACGTTTGTATAATTTTAATTCATCTTTTGATAAATAAGGTTCTAATGATTCAGGTGTTCTTGAAAGCGATGTTGGTCTAATCGCTTCATGGGCATCCTGTGCATTCGCCTTTGTAGATATGCTATATTTACCTAAGTATTTATCACCATAATAGGTTGAGATATGTTGTTTAGCTTCATTGATGAAGGGCTCTGCTAAGCGATTTGAGTCTGTTCTCATATACGTGATCAAACCGATGAGTTCACCATGAATTTCCTTACCTTCATAAAGTGCTTGAGCAACCATCATCGTACGTGATGCACTCATACCAAGATGACTTGAAGCATCCTGCTGAAGGGTTGATGTAATAAATGGAGGTTTCGGTTGTCTTTTTGATTCTCTGGTCTGAATATCTTTAACAGTGAAAGGATTGGTCGATTCAGAAACGATTTTTTCTGCTTCTTCTTGAGATAATCTTTTCTTTTCAGGAATTTGATAATCTGCTACAAAATGAGGAAAATGAGCTTCTATTTCATAATACGTTTCTGGAATAAAGGCTTCAATTTCTTTTTCGAGATCGACGATCAGTTTGAGTGCAACCGACTGTACACGACCTGCAGATTTAGACTTGATCTTATTTTGTAAAAGTTTTGAGAGCTTAAAACCAATGATGCGATCTAGAATACGTCTAGCTTCCTGTGAGTAAACAAGATGTTGATCAATAGGACGTGGATGATTTAAAGCTTCTAAGATGGCAGGTTTCGTAATTTCTCGAAACACGATACGATTAGCTGATGCTGGATCAAGTTTTAAGAGTTCAGCTAAATGCCAACCAATAGCTTCTCCTTCTCTATCCGGGTCGGTTGCTATTAAGACATCTCTTCCCTTGGCTTTTGATACTAATTCTTTAACGAGAGCTTGTTTGCCTTTAATGACAACATACTTTGGTTTAAAGTGATCATGTATATCAAGTCCGAGTCCATCAACACCTGAAGTTGATAAATCTCTGACGTGTCCTTTCGATGATAAAACAAGCACATCGTCGCCGACGTAACTTGCGATTGTTTTTGATTTAGATGGCGATTCCACAATAATGAGTTTTTTACTCAAGGCCATTCACTTCCATTTCCATATCAATTATAGTGTAAACAATTCAATTGTCAAGTATAAAGTTATCTGGTTGTTCACATATATATTTCTTTAATATATATCTTTTTTCCATCATCTTATCTTACATAAAATCCCATAGTTTTACTTTCTATATATATAAACAAAAAGAAAAAGGGAATCATTCCCTTATTCATCATAATTAAATAAATCTTTCTTTAACATCGATTTAATCGGCTCATACGTCTTTCTGTGAATCGGTAGAATTCCAAATGTGTTTGATTGCTTCCACATGTTCCTTGGTAGGATAGCCTTTATGTTTTGCAAATCCATAGGATGGAAAGAGCTTGTCCATTTCAACCATGTACGCATCACGTGTCGTTTTAGCTATGATGGAAGCTGCAGCAATTGAGACAGATTTAGCGTCGCCTTTAATGATGGATTCCATGGGAATATCAATTTCCATAGGCATCGCATCACTCAAGATGAATTCTGGTTTCACTTTAAGTTGTGCAATCGCTGATAGCATGGCTTGTCTGCTTGCTCGGTAGATATTGATTAAATCAATCTCTTGAACCGATGACATCCCGATACCAATAGCAACAGCATTTTCTTTAATTTCAACTAAAGCTAGTTCTCTTTCTTTTTCGGTTAACTGTTTTGAATCATTAACATAGGTGAAGGTTGCACCTTTCTTTAAGATGACAGCAGCAGCAACCACAGGTCCTGCTAAAGGTCCTCTTCCAGCTTCATCAACGCCTGCAACATATGTGATACCTTGCTCATAAAGTCTTTCTTCAAATTCATACATCTTAGGGTCTGTCAAACGAAAGCCCTCCTAAATGGTTATTTCTAATGTCTGATAATACGATGTGATAAATCCGTGGATAATCAAACTCGCCACCTTTTAGTAAACAACCCCTCAGGGTTCCAATCGTATGAAGCATCGTTAGAAAATCCATGTTATCTGTAATGCCATAACGCTCTTCTAATTTTTTAGGATAGTTTGTTTTTAAATAATTTAGAGCATAGGATACGACATCATCTTCAGGTAATATTTTATCTTTGATAGCACCTGTGATGGCTAAATGATAACCCACTTTAGGATCATTGAATTTTGGCCATAAAACGCCTGGTGTATCCAATAATTCAAAATCATCACCCAATTTAATCCATTGCTGTGTCTTGGTGACACCGGGTGTGTTCGCAGTTTTGGTTGCTGATGATTTGGATAACCTATTAATTAAGGTTGATTTACCTACGTTAGGTATACCTAAGATCATGCAGCGCAAAGGTCTCATTTTTAAGCCTTTAGCTTTTTCACGATCTAATTTTTCTTTTAAGATCGTCATCGCCATTGGCTTTATCTTATTCACATTTTTTCCACTAGCAGCATCAATCTTAAGTGTATAATAACCTTCTTGTTGATAATATCTTATATACTGGTTTGTAATCTGATCGTCTGCTAAATCCATCTTATTAAACAAAAGTAACATGGGTTTATGACTAATAATTTTATGAAGTTCAGGGTTCATCGATGAAAATGGTAGTCTTGCATCCAAAAGAACAAAGACTAAATCCATAAGTTTAATCTTTTCTTTAATCTCACGAAGCGATTTGAACATATGTCCAGGAAACCACTGGATCTGTTTTTCTGTCATCATGATAGACCTCCAAAAGGCCATAGTCTAAAGATGGCTTTCCCAACAATTTGGTCCTCATGTACTGGACCAATATCTGATGATCTCGAATCAATAGAGTTATTGGCATTATCACCAAACACTAAGTAATATCCTTCTTTTAAGACTTCGCCATCCATCATATCTTCCATTCGATTTTTGCCTGCTTCATCGGTTTTATAAAAGATATCTTCAGGAGATTGTGGAAATTCGCCATTAATCTGAATGGTATAACTTCCCAAACCGTCTTCATAGAAACGGATGGTATCACCAGGAAGTGCTTGAACACGTTTGATATAATAGGTCTCTTCATCGATTTTAACAATCACGATATCATGTCGTTTAGGCTCATACTGAAAATGATAAATGACGACACGATCACCTTCACGAAGTGTTGGTGACATCGATGAGTATTTCACAACGGATGGCAAAATGATAAACATAAATACCAAGAAGATTCCCATTAAGGAAACACTTAAGAAAGTTAACCAATCCAAGATCTCAAAACGTTGTTTTGCCCAGAAACCGTCACTCACCTCACGTGAGTGTTTCGTTTCCCTAATCGACATCACAACCGTTAAAATGGATACAATCATGGCAAATGCAAATCCAGACATTGCCCAAGATAAAGTTAATTTAGAAACCCGAAGTGCATAAAAAATGATGGCTAACATCATAAAGACAACGGTGATGAATAAGGTTTGATAAGCTTTCTTTACGGTCATGTTAACCATCCTTTACTTATACTAAATCTGCTAAGATATCTTCTAATTCACTTGGTGTGACGAGAACTTCTCTTGCTTTTGTGCCCTGTCCTTTAGAAACAATTTCAAATTCTTCCATCATTTCAAATAGTCGTTGTGCACGGTTAAACCCAATTTCAAATTCTTTTTGAATGGTGTTGATTGATGAACTACCCGTTGAAACAACAAAACGTGCAACATCACTGAATAAATCATCTGTGATAATTTGCTTATTCTTTAATTGTTGTTTTAAGGCATCATGTTCAAAGATGTAATCAGGTTCTGATTGTTTACGAATAAAATCAGTCACTGCATAAATTTCATCATCAGGTATGAAAGCACCTTGCAGACGATGCGTGCGATCCGCACGTTTTAATAGCATATCGCCTTTTCCTAATAATGTTTCAGCGCCTGCACCATCTAAGATGGTCGTAGAATCAACAAATGACGATACTTTAAATGCAATTCTTGCTGGTATGTTGGACTTGATTGTACCCTTAACAACATCGGTTGTAGGACGTTGTGTTGCAACCAATAAATGGATACCTGCAGCTCTTGCTTTTTGAGTCAAACGCTGAATCGAATCTTCAACATCATGAGGTGCAACCATCATGAGGTCAGCTAACTCATCGATAACGATCACGATGTAAGGCATTTTTGAATGTTCAACTAAGCCACGTCTCACATTGTCATTAAATGTCTTAATGTCACGTGAGCGACTACCAGCAAATAATTGATATCTTTTTTCCATTTCATTGACTGCCCAATTGAGTGCCGCTGCAGCCATCTTGACATCTGTGATAACAGGAGTTACTAAATGTGGTAAACCATTGTAAGGTGTTAATTCAACCATTTTAGGATCGATTAAAATTAACTTTAAATCTTCAGGTGAGTTTTTAATTAATAAACTCACTAATACGGTATTGACACAGACGGATTTACCAGAATTTGTCGCACCAGCAATTAAACCGTGTGGCATCGCTTGAATATCGACATAAATATTTTCGCCATCGATATCAACACCTAATGCCACCTTTAACGGATGATCATGGTCATCCATAAAATCTTTCGTAT
>DAOTHC010000009.1:0-10902 GCA_035447465.1 Acholeplasmataceae bacterium | reverse complement strand
ACACCTAATGCCACCTTTAACGGATGATCATGGTCATCCATAAAATCTTTCGTATCAACGACATTACCAAATGCTACAATTTCTGTTTTAACGTTAGGTACTTCGATACCTACATATGGTTTTCCGGGGATTGGCGCTTCAATACGAATAGACTTTGAAGCTAAATTCATCATTAAGTTTTCTTGAATCGAGGTGACACGCTTAACGTTTACACCTGGTTCAAGTGCAATTTCATAGCGGGTTACAGTAGGACCTTTTTTAGAACCTGATACTTCACCTTCAACACCAAACTGGTTAAGTGTTGAATTAATGACATCGATTTGATCGAGCAACCATGCAGGCTTTTCATCTAAATCGCGCTGTTTCTTTGAGAAAAGTGTAACAGGTGGATAAAGATATGTTTGTTGACGTTCTGGTTGAAATCTTGGTTGACTGTAAGGCATATCATCATCTTGAGGTTCTGGTTGATATGTTGAACCAAAATCAGATGTTACGATGGGTTTTTCAACCTCTTTTCTACGATATGTTTCAAAGCGAGGTTCGCTTTCTACTTTCTTTTCTTCCATCACGGGTGGCACATAAGCTACTGTCCGTTTAGGTTCAGGTTGAACCTTAAAGGGCATTGGATCTTCATGATGAATTTCTTTAACTGATTTAGCAATTGGCTTAAACACTTTCTTGTCTGGTTTTTTCTCAGTATCTTGATCCTGACTTGGTTCATAACTAGATGGACCAAAATAATCTTCTCGTGTTTTCATCGAGACGATATTTGTGAATTCATAGTATTTATTACCATGCTTTTTTATTGCTTCTTCTTCAGATAGCTTCGGTTTAGTTCTAAACGCGTCAAATCGACGTGTCGTATCACCCGTATCTTTGATTGTGAATGGTACAGTAACAACATCTTTAACACTACGTCCAAAAATCGGTGAAACGAACCGATCTTTTTCGTACTTCAATTTTCCTCTAATGCCTTCTAGTTTAACAAATTGAGGAATGATAAAAGGTTGTTTTGCAAGATTAAGTTCGACCTGTTCTTTTCCTTTTCGCATCGTTACTCATCCCCTTGTTCTGCGACATTTTGAATTTCTTTATAGATATCATCAACACTCATATCGATGGTCTTTTCTTCATTAAAGACTTTCTTAGAGTAGATTTTATATGTTTCTTCACCGGTAATCTTGATTAAAGCAATACCAATTTGAATGCTAATAATTTTTAATGCAACCTCTTTGGTAAAGCGTCTAAACCAGTACACAGGATTGACTGCGTTGATCACAGCACCTGCTGCTTTCGTGACACCTGAATATTTTTTTACTGTTTTAACAATCGGATTATTTTCAACTTTGGATTTCACTTCATTCATTTCAACAATTTTTGCTAATGTCCATCCTCGTGTTAATTTTAATATTTTAGAAGATGTCATCAGTTCTTGAAAACGATCAGTGATATAGTGATTAAGCATGAGCGTCTCATCGACCGTTAGTTCGAGATAGGGATATTTAGATTTGGGATAGAATTTTTTCGCGATATCGACAGATAACTCTCGATTAACTTCTAATAAATGTTTGCCAAAACCTGCAGCTTCTCTTGCATCTTTATCCTTGAATAGTTTAATCGCATCTTGAATCAACCATTTAATTTCTTCTTCATCAATATCTTGTTCATCGGTTTGACGAAGCTTAAGACCCTTGTTCATACTTCTGAGAACAGCGTAAAGATAGATTAAAGCCAACATTAAAAAACCGAAGCTTATACCTAATAAAAAGCTAATCAATGTTGATAGATCGAAACGAATCGGACCTAAGGTTAAAAAAACATCCATCTATGCCTATCCTCCTAACGTATATTATAACATATAAGATAAAACATTGAGGTAAACGTTTGAAGACAAAAAAAGGGGCCGAAGCCCCAATTCGTGATGGTTTAATCAATCTGATTATAAAATGTGTAGATCACCACTTGTGCAAGTGCACCATCTGTGGTGTATGACACATTAAATGTTTGTACATAGTACATTCTGTTCAGATCAAGTAAATTATCAATATAATCAAGTAGTTTTAGAGGTTCTGAAACATTTAAATTAATCGAGATTCTCACATACTTCATCGTTGCAGGAAGTTGTTCAGCAAAAGGTGAGGAGGTGTTTGAGGTATAGACGATGTTATAATCGATCACATCAACAAAACTTGATTCATTTAAAACCTCAGTAAGTTCATTATTAACGACATATTGATCAAAACTTTGTGGTAAGAAAGGCAGTAATTCATCAATAGACTCATAGAAAACAGGTTCTTCAACTTGAAGGAGTAAATCAATCTGACGTTGAATTTGTTTTTCTTGTTGTTCCAGTTCATAAAGACGATTTTCTTGAAGATTGATCACGCCAAAATAGCCTGCGATACCTAATAGGAAGACGACAACAAGAAGATAGATGAATTTGACTTGGCTAATACGTTTACCAAAAATATCATATTTACGCATAAGAAATCGTCACCTCCATTGTCAGTGTAGCGGTGAAGCGATAAGTTGGTGTCTCTGTGATCCATCTCGTTGATGTAGGTTCAGCAATAACACCATGAGTCTCATACAAACTGATGATAAACTCATAAAGTTCTTGTTCAGTATCGGCTTGTATATAAATTGCAATCTCATTTGTTTCAGGACGAACTTGATAACTTGTGAGAATGACAGAGGGTGATTGTAAATTAATGATATCTAAAAGATGACTGGTGAAGACATCTTGTTGATTCATGATGTATTCATAAGCACGATTGTATTCAAGTTGAACGACGGGGACTTCGCTTGTCTGAGGAGTTTCCTCAATCAACATATCGAGTTGCATCTGTAATGCGTTATTTCTATTTTGTTGTAGTTTGATCTCTTCTGACATCGCATAATAAGGAATATAAACCAATAGCATGACAACAACGATAGCAAATGCTACCACCATGAGTTGGTGACCAATCATACGATTTCTAGGAATACGTTCAAGTTTGAAATCGATGCTATTTTGATCACGGAATGATTCTCCTAAAAGGACTGCATAAGGCAATTTACAAGCTTTTGGTAAAAGTTTGGAGAACGTTTCTTCAACATTGAATGTACAGAGTTGTGCTTTATATGATGACAACTTCTTAACTAATAGTTTTTGAAGTTCCTCATCCTCAATATCTTCATTCATATTGAAAATTAGCACTTTACCAATGTGTTGTTTTCCTTTTCTTAAATTGAACTTATAGTAATTTGAAATACGCTCAACATAGTTTTCAATCATTTGAGCATATTCTTCTTTTCCGCCATCATTTTCTTCAATCAAGTTAAAAATAGGGAAACCTTTTTCCAAAATTTGAATGGAGAACATACCATTATACAAATTGACAAACATCGTAATGTCATCAAGTTGACTCACCTTATTATGGTAGATGTTATAAAATGGTACGGCTGATATTTCGTATAGAACTTCTTTTGCTTTAAGTTTATCAAAAACATCGTGGTATGCATGTAGTAAATGACCATCTGTAATCAGTGCAATCACTCGAATAAGTTCTTCAGATTCTTCACGAACAAAATGGGTAATAACAGGTTCTGGATATGGAAAATGAAGGGTTTTACCCAACTGTTCAGCAAAATATTGGTCAATTGTTTTCTTAACGAGTTCTTCACGCTTAATCTTGATATCACGAATCAATAAGTTTTCATCATGTATGACGAGAGTGACTGATCTTGGATAAACCTGATATTTTTCTAAGAGCTTTCTTAATGTTTCTAGAACACTCTCTGGTTCTTTGATATAGCCATTTTCAATCGCACCTTTTTCAAGATGAGCGGTACCAAAAGCTGCTTGATCTAAGAAGGGTTGACGTTGAAAAAAACCAACGATTTCATCGGTAAAGAATATGGCAATATCGGTTCGTTTATTAAACATTGAAATCACATCCCTAATAGACTGAGATACGCTTCAATGAGCATATCCCCATAAAAGTATGATATAACAACACCTAATGCAATAAATGGAACTAAAGCAAATGCTTGAGACTTCTTCTTTAGTTTAATAATACCATAGATAAGACCAAGAATGGATGCTATAAATAACGATAGAAAACCTTGTGTGATGGTTAATACCCAACCTATGAAAACAAAGAGTTTAACATCACCACCACCTAAAGCTTCTTTATGATATATTTTTGAAGCTAAATAAGCTATCAAAAAGAGTGAGACAAATAAAATAGATGATGACAAGAGATAGGTTAACCATGTACCTTGGATGATTCTTATCACGATTAATACAACTGTTCCAACCATCCATACACGATCAATGACAATCGTATATTTCATATCAGATAAAGATTCAATAAAGAGAACTGAGTAGAGAACCAAAATCACGAGTAATTCCAATGAAAAACCTGCATATAGATACGTGAATGCAAAGATAAGACCACCTAGCAGTTCAAAAAGTGGATAACATATACTTATTTTCTTGTGACATGATCTGCATTTTCCACGATTAACGATATAACCTAAGATAGGTAATATATCAATCCATTTGAGTTGTGCTTTGCAGTAATCACAATATGATCTTCCCATGAGTGTTTCTTTTTTCGGTAATCTATCTGCAACTAAATGATAAAAAGATGTGAGTAATGCACCTAAGATGAACATGAGTATGGCATAAAGTATCTCCATAGGGTCTCCTTATGAAAGAAAAGGAGGTCCATGGTGTTGGTACCTCCAATTTTGAATAAACTAAAACTTATGCAGCAGGATATACTTGAAAACCATTCACATAGAGTGTAACCGTTGGAGTTCCAGCTAAAGCATTAGCTTGACTTTCAAAGAAATTAACAGTGTTGCCATCAACTACGATCCATACGTTTACAAAAGTATCACCAGCTTCTGTGATTGTAACTAGATTATCTTTTAAGTCGATAAAGTCACTTGAGACAAGAGTATTAATTTGAAATGGTGTATCATCTTCTGCATAAAGTCTTGCAGCTTCTTCAATTGATGTGAATGTTGACTCAGCAGCTCTTTCTTCTTGTCTTTCAATTAAACCACCAATGGTTGGTACTGCGATTGCAGCAATAATACCTAAAATAACAACAACAGCTAATAATTCTACAAGTGTAACACCTTTTTTACTTTTCAATAATTTTAACATATTTATCCTCCTATTTAGGTTATTTCCTATATCTTAATATTATCACGAATTGGTGATATGTAAATAGTTTCTATTACGGTTTAAGAAAAACGTAATATTTTAGATTTGAGAGCCTAATGAAAGCATCGGCAGCATAATCGCTAATATTAAAACACCAACAATGGCATACACAACGATGAGTAGAATGGGTTGAATCGAATTTTTCAACTGTTGCACCCGTAATTCAGTAATACCATTATAGTAATGTGATAAGTTTTCCATGAGCTTAGGAATATTACCTGTTTTCTCACCGGTTGAGATCATACGTGCCATGATGGGATCAATATAATTACTCTCTTCAAACGCTCTAGAAAATGGTTTACCGTCTTCAATATATTTAAGCGTCTTAATCATTAAATCTTTATAGACGACATTGGATAAAAGATTTTTTACAGTCTGTAGTGCTTTTGCTGAATTAACACCGCTAGCCAACATTTGTGATAATGAGTTTGCAATCATGATCTGATTATTCATTTGAATCAGATTGCCAAAGATGGGAATGTTTAATGATAATACCGTTAAGAAGTAGTGAAATTTTTCAACATACTTGTTTAATAGAATAATCGTTATAACAACTAAAAAGATTAATCCAAAGATCAGTATGGCATATTGTTTCAAAAACTCTCCAACATTTAAAAACATCTGTGTAATCCCAGGAAGTTCTGCACCTTCAAATGATGCGAATAACCCTGTAATATTAGGAAAAACAAAGAGTAACATACCAATCGAGATCACAATCGCTGCTGTCAAATAGATTAAAGGCATTCTTAAAGCTCCTTTAATCTCCGTTTGTACTTTTAACTGATTTTCATAATATTCTGCCATATGAACAACAGTGGGACCTAATTCACCTGAGAGTTCACCAACTTCAACCATTTGAACAAGTAAACTTGGGAAATCCTTAGGTCTTTTTGATAAAGCTTTAGAAAAAGTTAAACCATTATTAATCTGTTGGTAAAGTTCGAAATAAAGTTTTCTTTGGTTTCTATTATCTTGTTGAAGTGATAACAGCTCTAAAGCAGATATGAGCTTAATACCTGCATTTAACAACGAACCGAGTTGTTTCAAAAAGAAAATCAACTGTTTAGGAGAAAGTAATCGCCCAAATGTAATCTTATCTAAGCGTGTTAAAAGGTTATGATATTCAGTGATGTTTTCGATCACATAGTTTTTAGATTGTAAATACTTAACGACAACATTACGGTTTAAGGCTTCAATGGTTCCTCTAACCGTTTTGCCATCAGCATTTTTAGCGATATACTTGTAGTTTCTTAAATCCATCTATTGATCACTCCAGCTCATTGGCAACTTTGAGGACTTCTTCTAACGATGTGATACCATTTTTAACCTTTTGTAAACCTGATTCTAAGATGGTGATCATACCTTCACTACGTGCTTGTCTTGTTAAATCAATAACAGATGCGTTTTCTGCGATTAAACGCTGCATATTTTTTGTAATAGGTAATACTTCAAAAATACCCACGCGACCTGCATAGCCTTTAAAATTACACGATGTACAACCTTTTGAACGCTTGACATGATCAATGTTCATACCATATTTTTTGAACATGACCACTTCAGATGGTGTTGGTTCATCTTCATAACTACATTCTGTACAAAGACGTCTGACAAGACGTTGAGATACAATACCTGATAGAGATGATGCGATTAAGAAAGGTTCGATCTCCATGTCTAAAAGACGGGTAACTGTTTTAACAGCATCATTCGTATGAATGGTGGAAAGGACTAAATGTCCTGTTAATGATGCACGAATGGCGATTTCAGCAGTTTCCACGTCACGAATTTCACCTACCATGACGATATTAGGATCCTGTCTTAAAATGGAACGTAATGCTTTTGCGAATGTCAAATCAACATCGGGTTGAACTTGAACTTGGTTGACACCTTGCATTTTGATTTCTACAGGATCTTCAACGGTAACAATATTAACACCTGGATTATTAAGTTCTTCTAAGCATGCATATAGTGTTGTTGTTTTACCTGAACCTGTAGGTCCACTGACTAAAACAATACCATTTGGTTTATCAATCATTTTTCTGACTAATCGTTCTTCTTTTTCATTAAAACCAAGTGCTGAAATCTTGTTCATGGATCCTGATAAGTCCAAAATACGCATAACAACTTTTTCACCTCTTACGGTTGGTAATGTTGAAATACGTAAGTCAATATTTTTTTGTTGAATCGATGTTTGAATACGACCATCTTGTGGAACTCTGGTTTCTGTGATATCCATGCCTGACATAACTTTGATACGTGAAATCATTTGATGATGGATTTTAATCGGAAATTCTTTAACGACATCTAAAACACCATCCACACGATAACGAACTAAAATCTTATCGTCTAATGGATCAATATGAATATCTGATGCTCTTTGGAAAACTGCAGACGTTAAGATTTGATTGACGAGTTTCACCATCGGTGTATCGTCATCATCATCTTCTTCGATCTCTTCTTCTTTAGAGATAGATTGTCGTGCACCTAATGCCTCAAGTGTACGGGTAAACCCATAATACTTTTCAATTTGAGATATAATATCATTTTTAGGTGATGAAAAAGCTTTTGGACGGTAACCTGTTAAAATTCTGATTTCTTCAATAACCACAAAATCAAGCGGATCCGCTGTAGCAAATAATAAATTCTTCCCTTCAATCTTTAAGGGAATAATGGTGTGTCTTCTACAAAAAGCTTCATCGATTAATTCTAAGACATGTTCATCAATCGTGAAATTAGCAAGTGCAACACGCTGTACACCCGTAGAATCTTCTAATGCTTTTAAAATCTGCATTTCTGTTGCATATTCTAAACGTGCTAAGGTTTCACCGAGTCGTTCTGATTTTTCTTGTTTCGACAAAGCATCTTTCAATTGTGCTTCTGTGATGATTTTAGCATCTAATAAAATATCACCTATACGTCTTAGTGCCATATCCTCACTCCTTTACCACGATATTTTGCTCAACAATGCGATTGATGGGTAATGTTTGTTCTGTATATAATTCAATTTCATAGGTTGTTCCACCAAGTGGTGTAACACGTCTAACATAATATGTTATATAGCCGTTTGTTCCTGCTAGTACTTCTAATTCATAGGTTGTTTCCGTATCAGTATCAGTTACAACAACACTCGGTGTTAACGCATCTAATAGTGGGTTATCAACAAATGTTGTTTGATAGTAAATCGTAGGACCCACGACTTCATCTTTTTCATAAGTGGTGAGTAATGGTAGTCCGGTTAAGGTGAAAACGAGTGTATCAGCTGCTGTTTGCTCTAAAGACATCTCTAATGCTTCTTGGAGAGGATTAAAAAATGAGAAATCATAGTTACTTAATTTCAAAATTCTCACATTAACACCAGGTGATGCCCATAATGGTAAGTCTTGATATCGTTCAAACATATAGCCTTCAACAGGCGTTTTAACAGTTAAATACTGTAAAGCTGATGCTATGACACTTAATGCTTCATTTGATAAATCGAGGTCATTGGTTGCCTCAATGAGATAAAAACGCTCGTTAGCAGGTATCACTAAGGGTTCTTGAAAAGCTTCTGTAATTTCATTAACAATGAGTGGGTCTATTTGATCAAGAGAAAGCGTATCGATCACGGTTGTAGAAAGTGATGGCTCTAAATAATCTTTAAGTTCATAAAGTTTTCGATTCTTCAATAACTTCATATCAAATGTTAAATCACTTAACAAGGCATTAAAATCAAATGCTTGAATCAAATCGACAGTTAAATCGGATGTCAAGGATTGATATAAGAGATCTTCATTGGCTTGACTGAGTGTGAAAAATGCGGGATTATTCACATCTTCTCTTACTTCAACAGCCGTTTGTAAAGCATCGAACGCAAAATAGTTTAAGTCTATTTCCCATGTGTACTCCTGATATGATAGTTCATAATCAGCAGTATTTTGCCATTGTGTAATGCGGGGTGCAAGCACATCCTCATACTCATTTCGTTCATATGAACCGAGGTAAACAAAACCTACAGAGGTTTGAGAAACACTTTTACCTAGATCTAAAACAAACAGAAGCACAACTGCAAAAACAACCGTCAAAAAGACGGTCACTAAAGAAATCATAAAATAAAGATTGCGTTTAAAGTAGAGCGTTAAACTTTTCATGACGTTCACCTCAATCTAGCCTCATTATAACAAATGTATGGGGATTTAGTTTAATCATCTCGTGATTTTTATAGCATTCTTAAGAAATTTGTAATATATCCTATGAGGTGAATTATCCAAAATGCATTATAATTAAAGTGAGAAAGAAGGTGTGCTATGCGTCTACTTAAAAACAAACGTGGTTTCACCGTACTAGAAGCGGTTGCATCCATGGTGATTATAACGCTTGTTTTTACGACTGCCATTGCCACCATCACTGCCATGCGGAATCAAGCGATTGCTACTGAAAATAAGAGGGTTGCTGTCGATGTTGCGACAACCGTTAAAGATGACTTAATTCAAACCCTTCAATATGACACGGTAGCATTATGGTTAGGTAGTGCAGAAAAAACTATTGATAGTACAACATGTGCACTCATAAGTTCTGTTGTCAGTTGTGATATCTTAACGTTATCTGAAAATAGTATTATTTCAAGTGATCAGATTACCATCACATTTTTAGCACCCACAGCAGAAACGACACAACACCAAATCATTCGATTTACTGTAACTGTCACTTATTATAAGACCCGAACCATCACGATTGAAGGTGTTATCTATGCGACATAGAGGAATAACGATCGTTGAATTACTGGGTGCTATCGTACTCTTCGGAATTATTGCTTCCATTTCAGCCATGATGATTTCAACCATTACTAAAGCGAATGCTAAAATTGTTGAACAAAGTCGTGCGAATGCAGAGATGACGCTTCTTACTGCTTACCTAGATAATCAATATCAAAACTTAGGTGCTACGAATTATGTGCCCTGTGTTGGAGTATCTAACTGTATTACCTTAGTCAAAGCCTTTGAATATATTCCCAACTTAGTGAATGGTACCATTGACTTAGTGGTCTATGACCCTGTTGTAACATTAACGATTAAAGTTCAAAATCAAGAACTTCTACTTGATGATGCAGTTTATGACATGAACTATTTTCAAATCGATAGCTCATCTGTACTTTCATATACGCTCGATGGGACAAATCTCGTCTTAGAAATTGATTTAACGTTGATCGGTGAACATGATACCTATCAATTTCATTATCAAAAAACATTAGTTATTGAAACTGTACCTTTAGGATAGGAGGTTACCTATGCATATTTTAAAAAGTAAAAAAGGAATAGGCTTACCTATCGTTTTAGCAATCGTTGCTTTTGTACTAGGCACAACAGCTACCTTTTTGTCTTATGTTTATTTTCAATCTAATCTATCAGATATTCAAATTGAAGAGAGTGAAAACTACGCAAATGCTGTTGCAGATGTGCAAGGAGCATTGTATTTAATAGCACGAGATCAATCACTTGATCCAAGTTATCTATTAAGTATAGAAGAACTTATGAATGTTGATATCGAAACATATGGAGAAAACCTTTATACGATCAGTTCAAGATTACTCGTTAATTCAAGACCTGTTCAAAGTTATTTAACTGGTGCAGTAACTTCAGTGAATACCTATGATACGATTTTCCAATATACTGGTGATGAACCAACATTTACATTAAGCCCTATGATTA
>DAOTHC010000008.1:0-17140 GCA_035447465.1 Acholeplasmataceae bacterium | reverse complement strand
TTCAACCTCGTCACCTACAGCTAAGCTGATATAAGAAGATGTATAACTGGGCATTTCTACATAAAGTAATCCTGTTGAATCTTTAATAATCATGTAGTAATCTTCATAAAGATATTGAATGACACCTTTGGTTTGATAATACTCACCTACAACACCATAAAGTACTTCACGAATCGTCGATAGCTCAATTGGTAGGATAGTAATCGTAAAGTTCACAGTATCTTCATATGTGATTTCTTCAAGTTCATCATAATATGATACGGTTGCAACAATCTCTACTGGAGTTGCTTCATGAACGATTAATGCTAAGGAATCACTTGAGTCAAGCAAGAGTCCTTCTTGTGTTGGATTAACAAAATCATATGTGATTAACGTCCATTGTACGCTATCCATGGTCATGAAATTAATGTATTCACCTGACTGGTAAGAAGCACCATCATACTGTGATACGACTTTATCTTTTGTAATTTGTAGGCGTTCTTGAGCGGTATGTTCTGGTATCCAAATGTCATTTTCCGTTCCTACAAAATCAACTAACATGTACTTTCCTAAGACGATTTCATTGGGGAATAAAACATTCATGTAGACGTAATCATTCATATATTCCATGATCACTTCTAAATTAATCGTTGGATCTGATTTAAGCGCTGTTGCAAAGTATTCAGCATTTCTGATGTCGTGTCTAATGTATATGCGTTTGCCTTCATCATCTAAATAGAAATAGTTAAGATATGCGTCATAACCAAGTTTTCCATACACAGTGAGATAATCTCTTCTAATGTCATCAACCGATAAATCAGTTGTGTAAAGATCAGATATGCTAAAGCTTCTTGGAACTAAAAGAACATCGTTTGAAGTTTGTGTTTCAGAATAATCAACATGATAAGTGTAATTGATGATGCCATCAACAATAGCTTTTTTACCATGTAAGATAATGACATCACCACGATCACCATAAACATTCAAATAGCCATCATAATAATAAACATCACCATCAATTAAGAAATAAGCATAGTTTTGTTTAGATGTAATTAATGTCGCATGAAGCGTGATGTCATCAAAAGGAACTGATTCATCGAATAGATCATTTAATGTGTTAAGCACAAAACCATCAACTTCAATTTCAAAATCGTGTGTCACAGTTGCAGTTCCATATGTAACAGTTAATCTCATGGTTGCTACAGTATCTACATTAGCATGTTTAACAAGAAGTTCATATCCGAGATTTTCAAACAATAAAGGATGACTGATAGATTCATATGTGAATTCTGCAGATGGGAATAATGAATGTGAAGTGATTAAGTAAACGCGATCACCTTCAAAATAAGTGGGATCATAACGATTATCCATCGCATAAGAAACAAGTTTTTCTGCAATCACTTGATCTTGGTGTTCATCCATAACGACATATAAACCACCACCATAGCTGTCGTGTCCAACAACTAATGTGACGTCGTCATAACCTTGGTATGTTGATCTACCTAAGATAAAGCCTTTAAGTTTTACATCAAATCCAACATATTCGCTTAATGTTGATTCACCATAATAAACCGTTTGAATGCGAATACGTTCTGTACCCTTAACAATTTCATAGTGATCCCAACCCACTCTTTCAATGGTACCAGAGACTTCAACATACTCACCTAAATGATCATCAAATGCGTGGTCAAGTGTTGCTAACGTTTCAATCGGCATGACTTCAGGAACTAATGTTGGTGCAGCTACATAATCAATTGTAGCAAACGACGTTGCATTAAAGATGTATCTACCATTTTGATACGTCATCACGCCATCGATAACTGCTGTTTTACCGATTTCATTGCCACCATAGAAATATACTAAATTTTCTAAATTGACAATCACGAATCCTGTTTCATCATGTAAGAGTAAACCGTATCGATTAAAATCAAAACTAAATGTTGCGTAAATAGATGCTTCAAGTTTTATAGGTTGTCCAATCATACCTTTAGCATCCGAAATGGAAAGATCAAGTGTCTCATCTTGTGGTAATACGTGAACATTAATAACATGATCAATCGATACATCATTAATCGTAATGGTTACTGTCAAAGGAATGATTAAAGGTTCAATCACTGGATAAACATAGCCAAACAATAAATCAAATGTTGATGAATATGCTGCTGGTACGCTGTATGTCATGGTTGCTCCAAAAGGATGATATGCTCCTGGTAAACTACGTGATGAATTGCTAACGATAGGTTCTAGCCAAATACCATCAACCATATCAGCAACGATACCTTGTTGATCTTCCAAGGAATATGTGTAACCCGAAATGTCGCCTTCAATACCTAAATAAACGAAATCAAACTCAGATCCTGTGTAGTTTTCAGTCATTAATTTAATGGATACATGTTGATTTTGCCATGAAGATAACTTGTACATGGTGTATTCATCAATCGCTTCAAAAGTAATGTTATCAAATCCCTTTGTTAATGTGAAGTACCAGCCATCAAAGGTGAGATAGCCATCCATTTGCATGTATTTAGAATAAGATACATTATCCATCGGATCTAGCGCATTTGCTTCACTAATTTCTATTGGGGTAACATTAAGATTAGCTTCTAAATCACGTTCAATGATCTTTACCACGAGAGGAATACGATCAACATCACTATAGCTCTTATAATAGTATAGATACTTAGCTTCTGGATATTGATAATCTGCATAGAGTTGTCCATAAAGGATGACACGATCACCGCGATAAACATCAACATCATAGAGATCAACATATAATATACCTGTTTCATCTTGAATATAGACGCGATCTGGATGACGATAAACAACAACACCTTCTACAAATCCATAATTATATTGGCCGATTTGTTTAAACTCTTCAATAGTTAAAGCTTGTGTTGCATGAAGTGTTGTTTGATAGATATATGTTCTGGAAGCTAGACCATAAGAAATCGTGATTTCAAGTTTTATAGAGACATCTTGATCTGTATATGTAAACCATTGATAGTCTTCATCATAATAACTTCCACCTTCAATAAATTCCCAAGTAATTTCTCCACCTAAAACAGGATGATATGGCCACATGATAAATCTTTCATATGAATTGAATGTTCGATCAGCATACATGTTAGAGAACACTGTTGAAATCATTTCAACACGTTCATCATCCGTGTATGTTGGAAGTTGAATTTCTAAGCGCTGCCCCGTGAAGACTAACATGAATGATCCATCTTCTTGAAGTGCTAAATAACCACGTACTAAAGCTTCTAAATCATTATATTCAAAGAGAACTTCATAAGCTTGATAAGTCATAGGTACAATCGGTAATTGATAGGTATCGCTCGTTAGCATAAAGTCACTATGCATCTCTTCTCCCATAGGTGCCTTGATGAAACCTCGTAATTCAACATATTGACCATATTGACTTGTATCTGTTTTACTCATCGTCTGGATATCAGTTAAGCTCTTTACAGTCGGTGGGTTTTGCAGTTCATTATTTTGTGAAAGAACGTCCATGTAATACGCTTCATCATACTCGGCATATATCATGTCTGACATCTGTTTTGTCTTAACTTCAACAGTGATTTCATCACCATAATAGACATTAAGATTACCTAGAATGAAGATAACTCCTGTACTATCTTTTAATATGTAAACATCTTCTTCTTGATTAGCCATGACAACGATGCCTTCAAGTTGATACATGTCACCTAGAGTAGAACCTAATACGTATGAAATGCTATTTGTTTCTCGAGGAATAAGATTAAATGATAATTCATGAGTGAAGGTTTGTGCATTAATCGTTATTGTGATTGCAAAATGAATGGGTTCAATTACGGTAACATGTAATAAATATTGGTCTGCTTGATTATAATATACTTCATCTGAAGGATCGATAACCATGCTGATTGAACCAAATCCCCAAGGATCTTCTGTCAATAATCCGAATGAATCCATGCTTTGATATGCATCTTCATAATACTGATCTATATAATCTGTAACCATATCAGCTTTTTGTTGATCAGTTAGTACTAATCCTGTCATATCATAAACAGCGATAATCCATTCTTGATCATATTGATGGAGTATGCCATAGATATGAACTGAGTCTTGAATAAACTCGGTTGGGTTTTGTAATGGAAATTGATTGGTCATGCGAATATACTTACCATCAACAGGTGATGCTAAAACATAACCTTGATTATCTTCAAGCAAAATTCCGGTAACATCAACAAGATAGCGTTCAGATGATGTTAAGGATTTAATGTCATCAACAGTTTTTACAAGTGGTGTTACACCTGTAAATTCTTGTGTAATTTCAACAAGATTGTCAACTGCAACTAAACATGGAATGCCTTGTTGATAAACTAAAACAGCATCAAACTGATAACTGTTTCCAGTTACAACGAGATCTTGATCTGCATAAACATAAAGATATCCTGTATCATCTATGATATAGAATCCAAGATATGGATCAGATGAACTCACAAGTATTTCTCCCTTAACCTGAACAGCAGTATAGTTGTCCAATGTCATCATGTGAGATAAGGTTAACCCTTCTTCTTCAGATATCCACTTCGCATAGAGAGTTATCCCATTTAATGGCATTGTTGTAAACTGATATGGATGTTGTAGCTCAGTATCTGTATACCACCCAACAAAAATATAATCAACTTTGGTAGGTGATGTAGGTGCAGCAACAACACTCAAATAGTTTTGTGTGATATCACTAACTACTGAACCTCCATTTTCTTCAAACGAAATCGTATATGACATCAACGTCCATTTAGCATAAAGCGTTTGTCCACCAGCAGGCATAATCCATGTGGTGAAAGCTTCTGTAAGTCCATCATTGAGATACCAGCCTTCAAATGTATAACCTTCTTTTGTTGGTTGACTGGGTTCAGTAATTACATCTCCTAAAGGTGCTGTGATGGTAGAAACTACTGTACCTCCATTCGAATTAAAATACAAGTTGGTTGGTTCACCTTGCCACTTTGCATACAATGTCATACCACCAGCAGGCATCGTGTTAAAAGTATATGATGTCGTTAAAGCTTGATCTGTATACCAACCCATAAATTGATACCCTGATAATACGGGGTCCTGTGGCTTTGTGATAGCAGCTTCATAAAGAGCAGATATTGATTGAATAGATAAACTAGCATTGGATTCAAAGATAATGGTGTATGTATTTCTTGTGTAATATAACTTTAATACTAAAGACCCATCACCTAAGACAGTACCTGTAGCAACCCTAAGTGGGTGACTTGTATGTTCAGAAAAACCTTGAATCACCTCAGGAGTTGCTGTTAAAACAGTTTCTGTGAGTGCTTGTTGTGTTGTCGTATGATCTAATGTGTATGTGCCATTGAGTTCTTCAATATAATACTCGACATCATAATCTACTAAAATAGCTGTCCATTTTGCATGTAGTTCGATATCTGATGTAATGGGTGTTTGGAAACTATATTCAGTTCCTTCTAAATCGAGATACCAACCAGCAAATGCATAACCAACTCTTACTGGATCAGTTGGTTCTGTTGCTAGATAACCCTGGTAGATCGATTGATCAGCTACGACTGTGCCTTGATGTGCATCAAAAGTTACATCGAATTTGGGTAACTCTACCCAAGATGCCGTTACGTTGATATCATGAGCAGGCATTGTATCAGTATAGCTACTCCAATTAACAAACGTATATCCAAATCGTGATAACGTAGGTAATGTGATGGTTTCTCCATACATGATATCTAGATCATCGACTGAAGTCCCTCCAGCTTCATCAATGATGACGTGATACGTATTTCGATCATAGTAAAGCTTTAATGTTGCTTGTCCAGTTGCAGGTAAAGAGGTGGACGTAACTGCATTTGGATGAGTTTCATTTAATGTGAATCCCTCATATGTTTTAGGTGTAGCGGTGACTGATTCACCCGTAACACCATTGAGATCCTCATCTTCGATCAGTTCATATGTCCCTTCTAAAGTCTCTTGGTAATATTCAACCTTATACGATGTACTGTTTGCCGTCCATTTGGCATAAAGTGTAATTTCCCATGATTCGCGTTCTTCAAGTGGATCAAATGATGTTGTAAAGTTTTGGTCTTCATACCAACCAGCAAACGTATACCCCTCTTTTGTGGTTTGTGGAATGCCGCTTAATAGATCATCGAGTTCTGTGATATCAGCAATCGCTGTTCCACCGTTAGTTTCAAAACTAACCTTAACTGTTTGATCTTTCGTACATCCAAATAAAACAAAAAAGATCATCAAAAAAATGACGAAAAAACTTTTTTTCATTAACGAAGCCCCTCTTTCTAAAAAATGGTGCCCATATCATGTTGTCATGCGTATTTATAATTACATTATAGTCTTTATAAAAGAGGTTTGACAATATGAAAGTTTATGAAAATAAAAATTGGGATGATATAAGGTAATATCTTTTGTCTAGTTTAAGAAACACCAAATACATTCATCATTCATTGAAACATTAGATACAATTTATGTTTCAAAAAAAGTCCTCCCCACTGAGAGAACTTTTTTAGCACGATATATAGACATTAGTTAATGTTAATTTTACCTGATAATGTGTTCGTTTTCTGCATTTTGATATCTGTACGTTCGTTATTTTTAATATCTAAATCACCAGATACCGATTTAAAAGAAATCATCTTTGGATAGAATTCTTTACCTTCAACATCACCATTAACCATATTAAACTCAGCGAGTTCAACATGAGCATCACTAAATGCAAAGTCACCACTGACGGATCCCGCATGAATGAGTTCTGTGATGATCACTTTGCTCATGTTCATATCACCCGACACCTGTGATGTTTCTACAACTCTAGCGGATAATTCTTTGACGTTAACGTCACCACTTACTGTATTTACAACAAGTTTATCAACTTTTGTATTTTTGATATTTAAATCACCTGATGTAATCGAAAATGTTGTGTTTTTTGCATTGACATCACGAAAATCAACATCACCACTGACGGTTTTATGTTTAAACTCGACAAGTTCAGTACCTTTTGGAACTTCGATAATAAAGCTGATACTATCTTTTTTGTTCTGCTTAAACAGTAAACCTTTAAACTTGGGTGACTCTATTTTTAATTCGCCATGGCGATAACTGATGCTATATTCATCGATATCACCAGGTCCTTGATAGTTCACATGGTAATCAGAATCATTTGATGCTCTAACTGTTACATCTTGAAAAACCATAGAAATAAATACTTTTTGTTCATCTTCTGAAGGTGTAAAACTTTTGAAAAGTTTGAAGTCATCTTGACTGTCATCACTTTCTTCATCAGCATCATGTGATGTCGTATTTGATGATAGTTCTTGCGCTAACGCTCTAGGATCACCAAAACGTTGTGGAATTTCTTCTTCAGTTAAGTCTTCACGCAGTGCTTCTGAAATCATTTCTTCATGATCTCTTATAATATCATCAATTTCATCTTGACTAACGTTTCTCTTCTTTAATTCGTTCTTTAAATCTTCTAAATATGTCATCATTCTTTTTTCCTCCTTGGTTAATGATATGATAGACGCCACCAATAAATGCGTCCCACTCTTCTCTGAGTGATAAATAATAAATAAAACCTTTTTCAGTCATCTGATAGTATTTTCTTGGTGCACCTTCGTTTGATTCAACTAAATACGTTTTAAAATAATCATCAGATGTTAATCTTCTTAAAATGGGATAAATCGTATTTTCACTGACATCGATATGCTCTGATAACTGACTGATAATATCATAGCCATACGAATCTTTTTCGACAAGTAGTGATAAGACACATAATTCAATAATACCGCGTTTAAATTGTGGATTCATAAGACACCTCCTACACACCCATTATAACACAGTACTATTTGTCACACAATACCTAAAATGATATTTTCAATGGATAAAAAAGAGTGCTCAAGAGCACTCATCCTATGAATTATTTGTTAAAATGGGTAAATGTGTAGTCAATCCAATAATTATATGTCTCATTTTTCCTTAAAATACCACTATTTAAATATGGAAAATGAATGCCACCTGGTTCAAATTCACATTCAATAGCTAAGGATGAACGTACACCATCACGATATTGAGATGGGAGTTGATCCGTTGAAGGAATATTGTGAGCAAACATAACAACAGCTGGATAATTTGAACTGACATCGAGTTGATAGTCTTGTTGATCGTTCATAACGGTCACATCTCCAACCTCATGATCAAAGATCCATGTGTGATCGAATCCTCCAATGGGTGTCTTAGATAATTCTTCTAAAGGCTTTTCAATCGACTTAAGTTCTCTTAAATCAAAAGGTGTATCCTTAACCGAAGACTTACTGATCGGTATTAAATTTTCATTGAGTTCAACATAATGTGAAGCATCAATTTTGACGTGATGCTGATTAATCGTACCTTTACCATTCAGGTTGAAATACATATGATTGGTTACGCTACACAGTGTATCTTTTGTCGTATTTCCTTCAAATTGAATACGTAAACGATTGTTTTGATCAAGTATGTAATGAATGAAAAGTGTTAAGTCTCCAGGATAATCTTCATCACCATCTGGACTGAACAACTTCCATGTTACGATATCTTGAGTTTCTTCTTCTTTGACAGATACCAGTTCAAAATGACGGAAACTAAACCCATTTTTACCACCATGAAGTTTAGTTGTCTCACCACCATGAGGATTTACAGGATAACTCATTCCATCAATCTCATAAGATGGTGCAATCAATCTACCACCTGTTCTTCCACATGTCTTTCCATAGTAAAACTTCCCATTTAAGAAACCATCAAGATCATCGGGTCTAACGGTCATTTCTCTTCCATTAAATTTGAAGGAATATACAGATGCACCGTAATCAGCAAGAACAACTTCTACGCGTTCTCTTTTCATCGTGACTAAGATGACATCTCCAACAGATGATGGTATACCATGCTCTACTTTAATCATGTTATCTCTCCTTATCTTTTCTATCTATAAATCCAATAGCGTTCGACGATGTTTCCATCTTCTTCGACCACTTCATTTTCTTTTATACCATGCGCTTTTAGAATGGTTCTTCTTGATGCTTCATTATCTTTGTTACATGTAATTAATATGGGGTTAATACCTAATTGGTCACACATATGTAATGCTAATCTCAATTGTTCATGAGCATAGCCCTTAAGGCGTTCTGATGGACGTATGGAATAACCAACATGCCCACTGACAAATAAAAGATCATCGTTAAGCACATGACGAATGTTGATTAAGCCAACAACTTGATTGTCTTTCTCTCTAACGCACATATACTCTGAAGATTTCACACGTCCCTCTGGAACAGTATCTTCATGTTTAAAACGTTCTAGATAAACTAACCACGCTTCAACATCTTTAATTTCTTGAAGTCCGCATCCACCATGAAGTGACTCAAGTTCATTTTCAAATTCGTTCAAGTATGATTGAATCTGATCGATGTAGTCTTTTGAAGGTTCTACTAAGTTAAGTTTTTCCATAATGCTCCTAAATTTGAATCCAATTCATATTGAAGTAGTAATCAATCCCTAACACTGAGAATAAAGCATACAATATAAATGATCCGATGATAAGAATAAGTGATTGCCAGAAAATCTTCTTCTGATTGAGTTTCCCTTGTAGATAAAGCATATAGGACATATATGCGTGTACAACACATCCAAATATGATAGCAGTAATCAAAATCACTTGTACCATAATCAATGGAAATCTAACCTCGATAAGAATAGATGGTAACAAGTAAATCACACAGATGGTATACGCCATCGTATACAGTGCAAATCGTTTGGCTGATAGACCAAAATGAGATGAACTAGCACGTTCCTTTGGATCATTATTGATCACTTGAAATATCCTTTTTTCATGTTCTAACATATCTTTCCCCCTGTGATATATAAATAACATTGGTGCGGTCGAAGGGATTCGAACCCTCACTCCGAAGAACTGCCGCCTGAAGACAGCGCGTCTGCCAGTTTCGCCACGACCGCGTACAATACTTATTATACACGAAGTAACTCTCTTTGACATCCTCTCAAAAAATAAATCCCGTCAGTGACGGGATCTAGTTTAGACTTTCTTTTTTGACTTCTTTGGTAATGTAGTTTTTTTATCGTTCATTTTTTCTTGCTCTTCATTCTCTTTTATTCGATCAAGTTCAGTTTTATCGTTTAACTCACCGAAATAATCAAGTGAAGCCTTGATTGTACCAGTCATTGGTACAGCTAATAAAACGCCTGCAAAACCGAACACTCCTCCGAAGAATAATAACGCTGATAAAACTGCAAGAGGATGAATATGAACTTGTTTACCTAAAACATTAGGTTGAATGATACTGCCTTCAAGTACTTGTTCAATAAGCTGTAAAATAACGACAATAACCATTGCAATTAAAAAGATATTTCCTCCGCCATTGAGTTGAAGTTCTAAATGTTCAGTGAGCAAGAAAACGAGCGGTGCCATTACACCAAGCCATGCACCTAAGTAAGGAATGATATTAAATAAACCCATGAGGGTTGCGAAAATGAGTGCATAATAAACTGGGAATGCTGGTACAAATAGTGAAAGGATACTGAGCGTAATGCCAAAATATAGGAAGATAATAAGCATCATCAAACCTTGTCCTTTAAAGTAGTTTCTAATGACAACATCACTTCGTTTTCCGAGTTCGATGACATGTGGTCTAATCTTTTTAGGAGCAACCTTAGCGATATTTGAAAAGATATATTCCTTTTCTCGAATTAAATAAAACATAAAAACTGGTGTTAAAACAAAAATCATGATGATGCCAAACAGTGAAGAAGCAAATCCTGATAAGGAAACAAGGATCGAACCAGCAAGCCCCAATATACGTTCAATTGAAGCACCATTTTGTGTCATTTCAGTGATAAGATCTGTGATATCGCTACTTTCAAAATAAGCCGTGATAGCATTCATAATATCTTGAATAACTCCCGATAAACTTTCATTATCGATGTATGTTAAAAGGCTATCTAGGATGGATGACATTTGCGTAACAATGAAATAGATAGCTATTCCTAAGACACCTAGTATAAAGATAATGCCGATAAAGATGGCGATGATAATCGCGAAACCTCGTTTAATCTTTAACTTTTGATGGATAAATAAAGATAGTGGGCCAATAATAAAGCTCAAGAAAAATGCGATAATAAAGGGGATCAATACCGAGTTAACCGCGTAATATACACGAATCAATGAGTTTTTTGTTAAGAGTTGTAGAAAATATAATCCGACAATCGTAATTGTAATTAATGATACGATCAACAGATAGTGAATGAGTTTTTCTTTTGTTAACCATGGTTTATTCATCAAGCAATCCTCCATTTCGTTCTATTCTATTATACATGATGTTCATTTGTTTGATGACTTGATATAATAGATTTATCTACACACCAAGGAGCATATATGTCAAAAATCATCTGTTTCTCTTCACGGTTATTAACCGAAGATCACGTTGAAAAACAATTCGTTAATACAAGATATCTCAATGGTTTTACTCAAAGAGGGTATAACACATTGATGTTAACCATCGATAATCCTAATCAAGAAGAAATCTATAACTTATGTGATGGTTTCATCATCACAGGCGGTGATGATATTGACCCTCAAAGTTATCTAGAGGAGAATCAGGGACTATCGATTAATACACACCTTAAGATGGATCAACATGATATCTCAATCCTTGATTATGCCGTTAAATATCAAAAGCCAGTTTTAGGTATTTGTCGTGGCTTGCAAATGATTAATGTCTATTTCGGTGGTACACTAAAACAAGACTTAGCCGATTTAAAAGACAAGCATCTATCCGTATCTGATCACCACATCATACATATAAAGAAAAACCAATATACTGCTTGGCAAGGCGATATATCGGTTAATAGTTATCATCACCAAGCGATTGATCGCCTTGGTCAAGGTTTACGTGTTATCGGTTTTCATGAAGATGGAACCATTGAAATGATCATGCATCAAACATATCCGATGCTAGCTTGTCAGTGGCACCCTGAAATGATGCCAGAATCTACATATACAGATGAATTATATCAAGCATTCATTCATATTGTTGAAACTTCACTTACTTAAGTGATGCTACAAAAAGTGATGCTACAAATCTTTCTTGAAGATCTTGATGAAGTTTAACCATGACATCCCTATCAACTTTACATACTTTTCTATCATATGTTAAAAATCCATTAACTTCATTTTCAACATCGGTAACCTGTGTATAGACCAAAACCGATAGTCCTTGATCGATTGCAGGAAATACTTCTTTTTCATAGAGATGGATCAGTGCTTCTTGAAAAGCTGGCTGTTCTAGAAAGACTTTATATCCAAAAGCTGGACCATCTTGATAACGATGTCCATCAAGAGGTAGACTATATCCACCAAACTCTGTCAATGCTAAGATACGCTTCTTAGCATTTTTCTTTTTGAATTTAATCTTCTTAAAATAAATATGCCTGCTATAAAAGTCACCCACACCTTGATCTGCCCATCCACTTGCATGGTCAATCAAACGTGTATTGTCGACTGATCTAATGATTGACGTGATACGCTTGGAGTCAAATTGACCCCATGCTTCATTGAAGGGCACCCACACAGCGATACTGACAACGTTTTTAAGTTCTTGTAGCATTGTGTTTAAATCTTTTTCGTATAATGCTCGGCCTTCTTTGTTTTTTCTACCAAAGATGAGATACCATTGATCATTAAGATGAATATTCATTAAACCTAACGCACCATGAAACATGATATCTTTTCGTTCACTACCGCTTACCATATCCTGCCATACGAGCATGCCTAAACGATCACAATGATAATACCAACGCATAGGTTCTATTTTAATATGTTTTCTTAACATGTTAAAGCCAAGCTTTTTCATGGCAATAATATCATCAATCATCGCTTGATCAGAGGGTTGTGTTAAAAGGCCATCACTATAGTATCCTTGATCAAGTACACCGGATTGAAAATAGGGTTCGTTGTTTAAATAAAAACGCATGATCTTGTTTTGATCTAGTTTCATAGTAAAACTTCTCATACCAAAATAGCTTCTAACAACATCGTCTTCAACTTCAATTTCTAGATCATAAAGCTCTGGATTCTCTGGTGTCCATGGATAAAATGAATCGAGTTTGATGTCACCTTGTTGATTTATGAATAGCGTTTCATTCAATAAAATATTTTGATAATACACTTTTACCTTCACATCTGCAGGTTCTGATAGCTGTACTGAAATATGAACTTTGTGGTCATCAAATTGTGGGATAATCTTTAGATCTTGAATATGTATTTTAGGTAAAGATTCTATCCATACAGTTTGCCATATGCCCGATTGTGGTGTATACCAAATGCCTTGATGATCAAGGCGTTGTTTACCTGTTAAATGATAGGATGTGTCAGAAACATCTTGAACTCTGAGTTTAATATCAAGATGTTCATTCTGAATGAATGGAGTTATATCAATTGAAAACGGAGTAAATCCACCAACATGATGACGTGCATGGCGATCATTAATCCATACATCACATGTCTGATCCACAGCACCAAAATGAAGGATAGTTGTATCTTTGATAAAACCGGGTTCAAATGTTAAAGTTTTATGATAAAAGATATAATCATCAGGATATATAATCTCACTAATTCCTGATAAAACACTTTCGGGTGAAAAAGGGACCTTAATCTTGCGATCATAAGATGTGATATTTTCTTCTTTTGATATCGCAAAATCCCAATAACCATTTAAATTGAGATACGAATCTCTTTTTAATTGTGGTCTTGGATATTCAGTTAACGCTTGATCAGGCAAATTTTGCGCATATGTTGTTATTAATTGATTCATCGTTACCACCTGTTTCTTACTTTTTCTGCAAAACCAAAGATGTTATCAACTTGAATTTTTTCATCATTGATCACAACAAAACCTTTAAAAACACCAAATACTTGATGTGCATCTTGTCCTAAGATAACATAATTGATTTTTGTCTGATGATCATAAATAGGTTCAAATGTCAGTTGAATATTTTTTTTGGTGTCATGGATTTGCCATGTTGATATATAATCTTCAGGTATATCAAAGGTGATATCATCCATCTTATAACCCTTACCACCATAATAGATCATGTTTTCAGTTGCTTGTGATGTATCACCAAAACCATATCCTAAATTTAAACCAAAGATCTTTCCATTTGATAAGGTACCTGATGCTGAACTCCAATACCAAGTGTTATCGTAAGGCCAAACTCCTCTGCCCCAATCTAAAACACCATACAGATCAGAAACATCATAACGTTTATCATCGATCATGAAATATCCTTTAGCTTTGAGGTGATTGAATTTTTGATTGTAATAAAATTGTTTGGGCTTTTTAAATGGTATCACGATGGCCATCATGTCTTCATAGCTCTTTTCAAGTGTAATATCAACTTGAATATTTACATGGTTTTGATTTAATCCATATGCTTGTATTCTAACGTGATTAAACTCATAGTCAAAATCAACTTTCGTGGTTTTATTTTGGAATGATACATGTCCATCAAAACTTTGGTGAGGCATACCTAATCGGCCTCTGGGAAACATGAAAAACGTTGTGAAATCTTCTTTTTTCTGTTGATTAAAATCAAAAAATTGGATACCCGAAACTCCCATATATCTATTATCTGCTAACGTTAATGATAGACCGTAATCTTTATTCCCAATAAAGAAATAGTCCCATTCTTTAAGTCGCACGCGAGAAGTTTTGACCAGTTGACTATGATACATGATCATAGGTCTTAAACTATATCCAGCTTCGATCAATCTACCACGATGATTATGAAGATGATGGGGATATCTCATCTCATGCTGCATGCTCATCACCTTGTTTTTTTAAGTAGCGATAGACAAAATAAAGAGGAATTGCAGCAAAGATAGCAACGATAGATCCTGCTAAATAAATACCTGGTGTCGGTGTTGATTGAAGAACACCAAATGAATCGATATAGGTCAATGCACTGTTCTTAATCACGATGGAGCCGATCATCGGTCCAACAACCATAGGAACCATGATAAAGAAAATCATACGAATACCTGAAAAAACACCAACATGGGTTTTAGGAATCAAATCTCTTCCCATGGCATTAAGAATAACCATGCTGACCAAATACGATCCCATCATTAAAACACCAAAGATGAGTGTGAAAATAAACGTTAATGTCATGTTATCTTGCACGGTGATACCTAAAATATACATCACAAACATGCCGATGATATAGCTGATCACAGATCCAATTAAGAACCGCTTTTTGCCATAACGGTCAACTAATCTTCCACCAATAATACTGACAACTGAAGCTAAGGTTAAAACGCCACCTAATAAGATAACATAATCGGTCATACCAATATAAAACTCAAAATAAATAATGAAGTAAGGGATGAAAACTTGCTGAGCGATGCCTAAAATCGATACAGATGCAAAAACAATGTATAGCATACTGTTGTTTTTAATGGTTTGCCACTTAAATCCATAAATTAAATCTTTGATGTAGTGAGATTCTTTTTTCTCAATGGATTGATCCTTAATTAAGAACAATCCTAAGATACCTGATGCGATCACAATGACACCAATGATTAAAAAGAATTCTTTCCACATTTCTCTTTGTGTGAATGAATCTAGAACACCAAAGACAACTAACATACCTAATAAAGGCATGGTAGCAATCAATCCTTCAGCTTTCCCACGATTGGTGGGATGCGTAACATCGGTTACCCAAGCTTGAAAAGCAGCATCGTTTGCTGTAGAGCCGATAAATGTCATCACACAATCCATCGCAATAATCAACCAGACGGTTGCCATAATTACGTTGGCATTTGGTAAAAGTTTGCTAACAAAATCTTGATTGATATATCCAAATGAAATGATCGATAATCCCCACACCATATAACCAACTGTCATGAAGATCTTTCGTTTCCCGATTTTATCAGAAAGTGCACCCATGGTTAAGGTTGCTACAGTTGCCACAATCGCACTGAGTGCCACCATGGTAGCAATCGCTGCAGAATCATACGTGACTGTTTTATAAATATACACATTTAAATACATGTTTTCTATGGTCCATGCCATCTGACCAATCAGTCCAAAGATGACAAATATTGTCCATACTCTTCCAGGTAAACGTTTTGTTTCCATAAGTACCTCTTTATCGTATTGTTTTATGTTTAGTATAGCATAAGCTATGCTCTTTTGTTGTCATCACGTAAAACAAGGTAGTCCCCCCAACTACCTTGTGTTTACTGATGAAAAAATCAAAAGGATTTAAAATGTTAGTGATTGTAAATAGGTGTATGCGTTTTGATAAAGCCATTCCGAGCCGAAATCAATCGCGCCATTGATTTGAGCAAATACGACATCTTTATTTTGATACTGTAATGCTAAAGCTTCAGTGAGTGCTTGTCCGTTTGTTGTGACAGCTAATACTTCTTGACTCATATTCTTGTTTTGGTATTCATAGAATCTTGCATTCTGTGGAAGATTTCCTGACATTTCAGTCCAACCTCTTGCAGAAATATGAACATCGAATGTGTTATTGATATAAGCAACTGCAGCATGTTGATCCCAAGGTCTTCCTAAATCAACTGATCCAGCGGGAACACCTTCTTCAAAAATGAACTGATTGTTATAGAAGACATAGCCATATGTGATCAGTGCTGAACTCGATAAGTTGTATCCTTTGTTGGTTGCTATCACACCTGTTGAACGTGCTAAATTTTTAATCACTGAGTTTTCAAAATAAGCAGGTCCACCATTTCCAAAGATATAGTCAACAACACCTTCAATATAAACATTCATATAGTATTGTCTTCCTGATTTTGCATAAAGTGTATCTTGATGACCCTTAAAGTTAACGTGGTCAAAGATTACCTGATCAGCTTCAATAACAACTGCAACACCTTGTTTATCGCTGATTGTTGATTGATTGTAATCAAAATTATTTTGGAAAGTGATTTGTTTTGCCATGAAACCTTTTGCTGAACTCTTAATCGAAACTGTTGCTGAGCCTTGTGTTCCCCAATTTGAACCATTCGGGTTTTTGTCAAGAAGAACTTTTTTATTACAGGAAATATTTCAAGGTT
>DAOTHC010000007.1:0-17850 GCA_035447465.1 Acholeplasmataceae bacterium | reverse complement strand
GGTGTTGAAGTGTTTGAAAAAGGTTTAATTGATGCGAGAGACATCGTTAAACAAGGTTTAGCGTACGCCAAAGAAAAGAAATTTGATGTTGTCATCATCGATACTGCGGGTCGTCTTCACATCGATGAAAAGATGATGCAGGAACTCATCGATGTCAAAGCGATAGCAAAACCTAATGAAATCCTTTTAACGGTTGATGCGATGACCAGTCAAGATGCTGCAAATATCTGTAAATCATTCCATGATCAACTCCAAGCAACCGGTGCTATTCTAACTAAATTAGATGGTGACACCCGTGGTGGTGCTGCATTATCCATCAAGGAAGTATCTGGTATTCCCATTAAGTTTGCCTCTTCAGGTGAAAAAATGGATGCCTTTGAGGTTTTCCATCCAGAGCGTATGGCGTCCCGTATTTTGGGTATGGGTGACGTTTTAACATTGATTGAAAAAGCAACCGATGCGATTGATGAAGACGAAGCAAAGAACATGATGGAAAAACTCATGAGCGATTCGTTTAATTATAATGACTTAATGAAACAGTTTAAAATGATTAAACGTATGGGTAGTGTGTCTAAGATTCTAGGTTTCTTACCAGGAGCTGGACAGATGAAACAAGCGATGAATCAAGTTGATGATAAACAATTTGATAAGATGTCTTCACTCATTTCATCCATGACAGAAGAAGAGCGTAAAGATCCTAAACTGATTGATAGTTCCTCAAGACGTAGAGAACGTATCGCTAAAGGTTCGGGTATGAGTGTTGCTGATCTCAATCGCTTGAGACAAGCACTTGATGCACAAAAGAAAATGATGAAACAAATGATGAACATGGATGAACGACAACTGGAGAGTTTACAAAAGAACCCATCGAAGTTAATGGCTAATCAAAAGGTTAAAAAAGGTAAAGGAAAAGGTAAGGGTCAATTTCGGGTGAGATGACCCTTTTTTTCTCCACAAAGATTGTGGAAAAGTTTGAAAAAATGAGGATGTATAATAAAAGAAAAGGGGAGTATGACATGAAGAGATTGGTACTCATCGACGGTAATTCAATTTTGTTTCGCGCATATTATGCAACAGCATACCCTGGAGCGAAATTGATGCAGACCGCATCGGGCATTTATACAAATGCTGTTTTTGCTTTTGTAGGGATGTTCGAAAAAATCATCACTGATGAAGTGACTGATTGCTTGGTTGCTTTTGACACGAAAGAACCAACCAAAAGACACTTGAGTTACGAAGGCTATAAAGCAGGACGCGTTAAGATGCCTGAAGAACTCGCACAACAAATTCCATTAATCAATGAATATATCACATTATCCGGTGTTAAAGCCTATTCAAAAGCAGGTTATGAAGCGGATGATATTATTGGTACACTTGCTAAACGAGCTGCTCAAGAGGGCGTTTTTGTTGATATTTTTTCATCTGACAGAGACCTTTTACAACTCGTTGATGACCATATCACAGTTAACCTTTTAAAAAAAGGAATGACTGAAGTCGCTAAGTTCACACCGGAATCACTGAAAGAAGCTTATGGTTTAACCCACGAGCAAATGATTGACTTAAAAGCACTGATGGGTGATCCATCTGATAATATTCCTGGTGTTCCTGGTGTTGGTGAAAAAACAGCGGTTAAGCTTCTACAAGAACATCAAACCTTAGAAAAGATTCTTGAAATTAAAGATGATATCAAAGGTAAACTTGGCGAAAATATTAGAAATAACGAACATCTTGCTATTATGAGTAAAGACTTGGTGACCATTGATACTGATGGTGACATCGATTTAACCATTCATGATCTTAAAAAAGAAAGCGTGAAGACACAAGAACTGATGTCTTTTTTCCAATCACTTGATCTTCATGTGTTTGTTAAAAAGATGGAAACTAAAGAAGTAGTTAAAGAAGATTGGACATATCAAGTAGTTACAGATGAAAAGATGTTAGAAAACATTCTTTCTTCTGATATGGCAATGCATGTCGAACTATCTGATTATAACTACCATAAAGCAGATTTATGGGGTATTGGTTTAGCCAAGGACAAATCATATTATTTCATTGATTCAGAAACTGCATTACATTCAAACGTCTTTAAGAACTACTTAAATAATTCAAAAATGACCAAATGGGTCTATGACTTTAAAGCTATCAAAGTTTTCTTGCTTTGGCATGGTTTAGACATTCAAGGTGTCACATTTGATTTATTGCTATCTAGTTATCTCATCAACTCTCATCTTGGGAAAGAAGAGTTCAAACGAGTTGTATCAGCGTTTAACTATGAAGATATCTTATATGATGATGTTGTTTATGGTAAGGGAGCTAAAAAAGGCTTACCTGAAAAAGAGGTTTATGCACATCATATTGTCTCTAAAGCAAAAGCCATTTATGAACTTAAAGCATCTCAACTTAAGACCTTAGAAGAGCAACAACAGTTAGAACTATTAAACGATCTTGAGATCCCGTTATCTGAAGTACTTGCAGAAATGGAATATCAAGGACTTTATGTTGATCAAGAAGAACTCAATCGACAAGCTAAAGACTTGAAAGAAAGAATTCAAAAAATTGAAGAAGAGATTATTGATTTAGCAGGTGAAAACTTTAACATCGGGTCACCTAAACAACTTGGTGAAATCTTATTTGATAAACTCAACTTACCCAATGGTAAAAAAACAAAAACAGGTTATTCAACATCTGCAGAAGTTTTAAATGAACTTAAAAAGTATCATCCCATTATTGAAAAGATTTTAGATTATCGTCAATTAACTAAGTTATTCTCTACTTATATTGAAGGACTAAAAGCAAACCTATTTGATGACGGTAAAGTTCATACCATCTACATGCAAGCTTTAACGACAACAGGTAGACTTTCTTCACTCGATCCAAATCTACAAAATATCCCCATTCGTACTGAAGAAGGAAGAAAGATTAGAAAGATTTTCATTCCACAACAAGGTCATGTCTTTATTGGAGCTGACTATTCACAAATTGAACTGAGAGTCTTAGCATCCATGGCTTCTGTACAAGCCTTAATTGATGCCTTCAATCAAGATTTAGATATTCATACAAAGACTGCACAAGATGTATTCCACGTTGAAGAGGTTACCTCTGATCAACGTCGTGCAGCTAAAGCCGTCAACTTCGGTATTATTTATGGTATTGGTGCTTGGAGTTTATCTGAAGATATCAAAGTAACACCGAAAGAAGCACAAGCTTTTATAGATCGTTATCTAGCGATTTATCCAGAGATTAAAACCTATATGGAAGATATTGTCATCTTTGCGAAACAACATGAGTATGTTGAAACACTGATGCACCGAAGAAGATACATTCCTGAACTTAAATCTCCTGTCTTCACACAGCGTGCATTTGGTGAAAGAACTGCGTTAAACGCACCCATTCAGGGTAGTGCTGCAGATATCTTAAAAAAAGCGATGGTTGATTTATATCACTATCTAAAAGACAACAAAAAGAAATCACGCATTCTACTCCAGGTACACGATGAACTCATCTTAGAAGTACCTGAAGATGAAGTAGAAGAAATGAAAGAAATTGTTCCCAAAATGATGGGAGATGCGATCAAACTGAAAGTTGAACTCAAGACCTCATGTGATGTTGGTTCAACATGGTATGATCTCAAATAGGAGTTATATGCCAGAATTACCTGAAGTAGAAACTGTTCGAAGAACACTTGAACGATTAATCGTTGGTGAAACGATTGTCGATTTAAATATCATTTATTCCCCCATTGTTCAGATGGACGCAAGTGAGTTTAAACAAGCAGTTCAAGGACAAACCATCCAAGCCATCCATCGTATGGGTAAATATCTCATCTTTCTACTAGATCAACATGCCTTAGTCATTCATTTACGTATGGAAGGAAGATTCTATCTATATGGTCAAGACCATATTGCAACAAAACATGAACATATCATCTTTCATTTATCATCAGGTAAACAACTGATATATCATGATGTGAGAAAGTTTGGTACGATGGATCTTTTGACAATCACGAACTATCATCAAGAAGAACCCCTATGTCGTTTAGGAAAAGAACCCCAAGATATCATCTTTGAAGACTTTTATCAAACCATCAAAAAAAGACAAACCGAGATTAAAGCTATCTTACTCGATCAACATGTGATTAGTGGTTTAGGAAATATCTATGTCGATGAAACACTGTTTAGATCAAAGATACATCCTACTCGAAAAGGAACTTCTATCAAAAAAGATGAAGCACATCTGATCTTAGAATCAGCTAAGTGGGTTTTAGGAGAAGCGATTAAACAAGGTGGCACAACCATTAGAACCTTTAGGGTCATGGAAGGTGTACACGGCAGATTTCAACATGAATTGGCTGTCCACACCAAAGTTGGCCAACCCTGTCCGATATGTGGCACACCCATTCAAAAAATCAAAGTCAAGGGACGTGGAACATATGTCTGTCCAACCTGTCAAAGATAAACAGCTCATCATCGGTTTAACCGGTGGTATTGCCAGTGGTAAAACAACTGCATCTCGTATCTTTAAAGCATGTCACATTCCCATCATCGATTCAGATCACATCGTTAAAGAACTTTGGGCACATGACAAATCGATGAGACAAGAGATTGAAGATGCATTTGGATATACCATGGATGAATCTGGAATCAAGCGTTTAACACAAGACATCTTTTCTAACGATGATAAACGAAAAGTTTTAAACAGAATCATTCATCCCAGAGTCTTCAAACGCATCGAAGATTTAAAAGAAGAATTATATCATGAACCCATTATTATGATTGATATGCCACTTCTCATTGAAGTGGGTTATCAAAAAGAAGTTGACATCACAGTTTTAGTTTATGTCGATCAACAAACACAATTAAAACGCTTAATCGCTCGCGATCATTTAAGTGAAAACGATGCGTACATGCGTATCAACAGTCAAATGTCATTGGAGGAAAAGAAAGCTCATGCTGATGTGATCTTAGATAATAGATCTGATACACATCAACTTGAAAAGCAGATTATTAGCTTTCTGAACAGTTTAAAACATGAAGAATAGTAGCCTATTTCAAATTCAATCACAAACCGATTTATCAGCAGCTGACTTCAAAGTCTTAGCGCTTTTATATCAACCCCTTATGGGTTTAGAAGCACATGCACTTTATACAACGCTCTATCAATTGGTTAATAAAACTGGACGGTCGAGTTATACTCATACCGAACTTTTTGATCTTCTGAATTTGAAACAAGCTGACTTTCTCAAAATGAGATACAAACTAGAAGCGCTAAACCTTTTGGTGACCTACCAAAAAGAAGATGAATACATCTATCAGATGAAAGCTCCGTTAACTGCTAAAAGCTTTTTAGTGGATACCATCTTTGGATCGTATTTACAATCTGAGATTGGTGAGAAAAATGTCAATTTACTTACCAGTATCTTCAAGATTGATATCATGCCAACCGATGGTTATGATAACATCACGAAATCATTTGATGAACTCTATGAATTTAAGAGTTTAAATCTCTTATCCGTTGATCATCCTCTTCAAGGAAGAACATCGAATGGTGGATCACATCTGAATTATCAATTCAATTACTCATCATTTATTGAACATTTACCAGAACGTCTCAAGACATCACAAGTTTTAACAGAAAAGTTTAAAGATCAAATCAATAAGATTGCATTTGTTTATCAGTATGATGTGAGTGACATGGTACAAATCTATGAACAAGCGAGTAAATCTAACCGCATGATCACATTTGCTCAACTTAACTTAAAAGCGAAACAGCACTACGAAGAAAAACATCAACTCTTAACCGTTAAGAAGAAAGAATCATCACCAACGATGATTGATCAAGTCGCACCACAAGTCATTATTCAAAAATATGCTAAAACCGATCAACAGGGTCTAGCTTTACAGACAGCCACACAACTCTTAGAGAGAAACGCTGTTGAACCAGGTATTATTAACGTGATCTTAATGCTTGTGTTAAAACATAAAGATGGTGTCCTACCCAATATCAATTACATGGAAAAGGTATTACATGATTGGCTAAACAAAGGTGTTCAAACGACAGAGGATGCGATTAAGCATTCATCAAGTTTAGAAACACAGTATGAAACGAGAAAGAAAACTGAACGCGTCAGCGTGAAAGAGCCTGATTGGATGGATGAATACATTCAAGAGCTTGCTAAAATGGAGGGATAACCCATGACATTTGAAGAAATGAGAAAAGTTGTCTTAACCGATCCTGAAACAAAGAACCTAAAAATCTCCGATGTTGATCTCTATAAGGTTTATATTTACCTACAAGATCGTGATCAAAACATTAAGGATGGCTACAAGCCTGTCCTCAAGACAGATCCTTACATTGAAATTGTTTATGAACCAACAAAAGAAAAAGAAGTCGAACTTAAACGACAAAAGATTCGTAAACACTTAAAGTTCTATGACAGTGAAATCTATATTCAAGATGCTTCTTTATCGCGCTTTGAAGTCTTTAATGATGAAAGAGAAAAAGCGTATAGACTAGCTCAAGAGTTTATCGATAACTACCGTAGAGACCACTACATGAAAGGTTTATACATTTACGGGAAATACGCAACCGGAAAAAGTTATTTACTTTCAGCGATAGCTCAAGGCTTAGCTGAAAAGAACATCACTGTACTATTCGTTTACATGCCAGATCTTGTCAGATCGATTAGACAAGGTATGAATGAAGGAAACATGGAAGAACGAATTAATCAACTCAAACAAGCAGACATCCTCATGATGGATGATGTTGGTGGTGAAAATATGACACCATGGTTCAGAGATGAAGTTTTAGTTCCGATTGTGCAATACCGTTTATCAGCGAAGTTACCTGTCTTTATGTCATCCAATTATGAGTATGTAGGTCTTGTTGATGTCATGACTGTCACAAAGGATGAAACGAACCGTGTAAAGGCAGCTCGCCTCATTCAACGCATCAAAGATTTGATGACCTATGTGAAATTAACGTCTGATCAATACCCAGAACGATAGGACTTGCAAAACCATTGTTTAGTGATATAATGATTGTAGAACGATGAAGAGGACATGATGATGTCACCTATAGCGACGCAGGACGGTGAAAGCTGCGAACGACTAGTTACTCCCTCAGAGTTGGCCTCGAAAGATGTGCCCGGTTCACCCCGTTAAAGGTAGGATAAGTGCTAGCTATGCTAGAACTAAGGTGGTACCACGCAAACATAAGCGCCCTTAGCCATAAGGGTGTTTTTTTATTTTTAATCATAAAAGGAGTGAAAGATATGATTCAATTAACGTTTCCAGATGGAAGTATCAAAGAATTTAACAAAGGAATTAGTGCATTCAGTGTAGCTGAAAGCATCTCAAGTGGCTTAGCTAAAAAAGCGATTGCTGCTGTATTTAACAAGCAGTACATTGAATTATCAAGAACATTAGAAGAAGATGGTGTGATCGAAATATTAACAGAAAAAGATCCACGTATCTTAAATGTCATCAACCATAGTACAGCTCACCTCATGGCTCAAGCGATTAAGCGTCTCTACCCAAACGCTTGTTTTGGTGTGGGTCCAGCCATTGATGAAGGTTTTTATTATGATGTTGATTTCGGTGATGTTAAAGTCACTGATGAAGATTTAGTCAAGATTGAAAAGGTGATGACTGAACTAGCTCAAGAAGACTTTTCAATTGTTAGAAAAGAAGTTTCTTACGAAGAAGCTAAGCAATTATTTGCACATGACCCATATAAACTTGAACTCATCGAAGAGTTTAAGAATGATGGTTTAACGGTTTACAGTCAAGGTGAATTCACTGATCTTTGCCGTGGTGGTCACGTGCCATCAACCAAGATGTTAAAGCACTTCAAACTTCTTAATTTAGCAGGTGCTTATTGGCGTGGTAATTCTGATAATAAGATGCTTGTTCGTATATATGGCACATCTTTCTTATCTAGGAAAGATTTAGATGCGCATCTTTTACTTCTTGAAGAAAGAAAACAAAGAGATCACCGTAAACTTGGTAAAGAACTCGATTTATTCTTAATTTCTAAAGAAGTAGGTGCAGGTCTTCCTTTCTGGCTTCCTAAAGGAGCAACCGTCAGACGCGTTATTGAAAGATACATCACAGATAAAGAAATCTCTTTAGGTTATTTCCATGTGTATACACCAATTTTAGCGAATGTCGATTTATATAAGACCTCAGGTCACTGGGATCATTATCAAGATTCAATGTTCCCACCTATGGACATGGGGGATGGTGAAATGCTCGTCATTCGTCCGATGAACTGTCCTCACCACATGATCATGTATAAGAATGATGTTCATAGCTATCGTGAACTTCCTTTACGTATTGCTGAATTAGGTATGATGCATCGCTATGAAAAGAGTGGCGCACTATCTGGTCTTCAACGCGTTCGTGAAATGACGTTAAATGATGCGCATATTTTCGTACGTCCTGATCAAATAAAAGATGAGTTTAAACGTACGGTATCCTTAATGCTTGATGTGTATAAAGATTTTAACATCACAGATTATGAATTCCGTTTAAGCTATCGTGACCCACAAGATTCTCATAAGTATTTCCCAGATGATAACATGTGGAATGAAGCAGAGAAAATGTTAAAAGAAGCGATGGATGAAATCGGAGCTCCTTATTATGAAGCAGTAGGTGAAGCTGCGTTCTATGGTCCTAAATTAGACGTTCAAGTGAAGACAGCTTTAGGAAATGCAGAAACACTATCAACCATTCAAATTGACTTCTTACTCCCACAACGTTTTGACTTAACCTATGTTGGTGAAGATGGTAAGAATATTTATCGTCCCGTTGTCATCCATAGAGGTATTGTCTCAACGATGGAACGTTTTGTTGCTTATTTGATTGAAGAATATAAAGGTGCATTCCCCTTCTGGTTAGCTCCTGTTCAGGTGAAGGTTTTACCTGTTAATGTGCAACATCATATGGACTATGTCATGAATATCCATGAAGCATTAAAACAAAAAGGTATTCGTGTTGAAAGTGACTTAAGAGAAGAAAAATTAGGTTACAAGATCAGAGAAGTTCAAACGATGAAGATTCCATATTCACTTGTTTTAGGTGACAAAGAAAAACAAGAAGGATTAGTCACATATCGTAAATATGGTGAAACTGAACAGGTGACTGTGCCATTTGATGCATTTATCGGTATGATTTTACAAGAAAATAAAAAATAATCAAAAATAATATATACAGTATTTAAAATAATATGATATAATAATGACGGTAAAAAACAATTGAGGGGGGATATACAATGTCCAGTTTAACTGGTTTTGGTATGATTGCTGTTATCGTCATTATTTTAGTTGTACTACTTTTTTCCTTAGGGGATAAAGAAGAGTGATTTTATGTTGAACAAAGGGGTGACATCATGTTAGAAGTCAAAAACGCACGTATGCTCTACGGTGATTTGGTAGCTGTCGACAGACTATCATTTACCATAAAACCTGGAGATATTTTTGGTTTGCTCGGTACGAATGGTGCTGGGAAAACAACGACTTTCCGTATGATTATGGGTTTATTAGAACCCACGGAAGGTGAGGTCCTATACGAAGGACAGCATGTCGGTTATCATAACGTCAATGAAATTGGTTATATGATTGAAGAACGTTCTTTATTGACAAAAGTGACCGTTAAAGAACTCATGTTATATTTTGGTCAATTAAAAGATATGGAACCTAAAGTGATTTTAGAACGTCTCGATTATTGGTTAGATCGTTTTGGCATCACGGAATATAAAAACAAGAAGATTAAAGAACTATCTAAAGGTAATCAACAAAAAATCCAGTTTATTTCAGCCATTATCAATAACCCTAAATTATTGGTATTAGATGAACCATTTTCTGGGTTAGACCCCATTAACACCAATCTTTTTGTTGAAGTCATCAGAGACTTTCAAAAACAGGGTGCCATGGTCGTCTTTTCATCGCATCAACTTGATCACGTGGAATCTTTCTGTGAAGAACTTATCGTCTTAGAGAAAGGCAAAGTAATTATCGAAGGACGCATCGAACAAGTTAAAAAAGATTTTAAGAAACAAAACATCAAGATCAAAGGCGATGTCGATGCTGAAGCACTCAAACAAATTCCTGGTGTTTTCCAAGTGATTGAAAATGTGGATCAAACGATTGTTAAAATCGAAAATGATGATGTAGCAGCTTCCGTCTTTGACTATGTGAAGACATGCAAAAACATCACGAAATATGATGTTGAACAAGCATCATTATCCGAAATATTTATTGCAAAGGTAGGTAAATCACATGAAGAAGTTTAAATTTCTTGTTAAATACGGCCTACTCAAACGTATCGCACGTAAATCATTTATTATTGCTAACTTAGTGATTGCCATCTTATCGATATTAATTATCAACTTACCTGCCATTATTGAATTATTTGGTGGTAATGATGATCAAATGACTGATCTACAAATCGATATCATTAACGATATTGGAGCAACCACACTTGCTACAGATTTAGAAAATCAGTTTAATCTAGGTTTACCTTCACCCTTCTTCATGGTGGATGAAATTGTATCCTTAGACCTTGATACATTCTGGGCTGATGAAGAGTCTGATATGCTGATTACATTTGAAGGTACACTAAATGATCCCATCATCACAGTATACAGTAAGTATCCTGATATGAATGCAGGCATCATGAACCAAGTTGAACTTCAACTGATTAGTTATCAATTAGGTGGCGCTTATGAAAGACCGCTGTTTAATACGGTTATGGCACCTGATTATGAAGATCCTGAAGCAGGAATGATGGTAGGATCGATTTCAAGTTTACTCATTCTACCACTCTTTATTTTAGTTACGATGGCAACACAGTTTGTGGGTGTTGATATCATTGAAGAAAAATCAACCAAAGCGATTGAAACTATTATCGCGAGCGTTCCTGCAAACACACATTTCTTATCTAAGATAGTTGCAGCTATTTTCTTTGTGATCATCCAAGGTGCTCTCATCCTATTCTATGGGGTGCTCGCATCACTCGTTGCGAAATTATTCCAATCTGCACCGATGATCAATTTACCTCAAGGTGAAGGTTCATTGCTTGATTATTTAGGTCAAATTTTACCTAATTGGCCCATCTTGTTATTGATGACTATCCTATTTATCGTTGTTGGAACACTCTTCTATTTAGTTGTTGCAGCTTTATTTGCATCCATGGCTGTTACACAAGAAGATTATCAACAGTTCCAATCACCGCTCATGCTCATGTTACTTGGTGGTTTCTACATTGGTATCTTTGCACCGATGGCTGGTGGTGAAGGTTTCATGAAGATTATGGCATTTGTTCCAATCTTCGCACCGATGGTTGCCCCAGTTGCTATGGCTGGAGGATCCATGACGATTTTACAAGGTGTGATTGCACTCATTGTTTTAATCGCATTCTTAGCAGTGATGGTTTATTTTGCATCACCGGTGTATAAAGTTGCCATTCTGAATTATGACCAAACGAAGTTTTTCAAACGTGTTGGTGATAACTTCAAAAAAGCATTCCATCGTAGTAAAAAAACTGAATAAAACAAAAAAGGGAAGAAATCTTCCCTTTTCTATTGTTTATTCAATGAATTGATGTTCTCTCATATAGGCTTCAATCTGATCAAGATAAGAAGCATGTTCATCAGAAACCCTGATGGTGAATATTTCTCCCTTGGCTAAGCCTAAGCTCATAATCGCCATAATTGATTTAGCATCCGCTGTAAAATCTTTATGGATGAGATGAACATCCACAGGTAAAGATGCAATAAACATGACAAAATTCGTTGCAGGACGAGCATGTAATCCTGATTCTGATATCAGTTGATACGTTCTTTCCATTATGAATCTCCTTCCAAGACTATCCATTTTTTAATTTCGCGAAGCACATGTTCTTCACTATCGTATTTTAACACGTTTTGTGCAGTTTGACATAATATCTCATAGGAATTAAGGTGTAAAACCCTTCTCATCTTAAGGATTTCACTAGGTGTCATCGATAATTCATCGACACCTAAACCAAGAAGAAGTGGTCCTTGAATGAGACTAGACGCCATTTCACCACATACAGAAACAGGAATTTTAGCATCATGAGCTGCCTGTGTGACACGACTTATCATCTGCAAGATGACAGGATGACAAGGTTGATAATAGGAACTTAAATTTTCATTAGTACGATCTGCAGCAAACGTATATTGGATGAGATCATTGGTACCAATGGAAAAGAAATCAACCTCTTTAGCTAAAGCATCAGCTAACATAACTGCTGAAGGTACTTCAATCATGATACCTAACTGGTAGTTGCCATAGGGTATACCAGAAGCATCTAAATCTTTCTTTAGTTCCTTGATAATTTTTTTAACGGATACTATTTCTTCTTTTGTTGAAATCATCGGAATTAAAATGTGTAAGTTGCCATAGACACTGGCACGTAATAAAGCTCTTAACTGAACTTTAAAGATGTCTGGTTTCGATAGTGATAAACGGATAGCACGATTCCCTAAAAAGGGATTTAATTCATGTTCTAAGGTGAGATAAGGTAAGTATTTATCGCCACCAATATCCAAGGTTCTAATCACAACTTTTTGATCATGCATCTTTGTTAGGACCTCTTGATAAGCAAGAAATTGTTCTTCCTCAGAAGGCATTTCTTTTTTATCCATATAGAGAAGCTCTGTGCGGAAAAGTCCAATACCTTCAGCGTCATGTGCAAAGACTAAGTCAACATCTTTAGGTGTGCCGATATTAGCAAGTAACTTGGTTTCATAACCATCTACCGTACGTGAGGGTAGTCCTATATAAGATGATAGTGAAGAAAGGTGAGTCAGATATTTTTGGATTCTTTCTTCATAATCAAGACGCGTCGTATCATCATAGTTTAATAAAACTTTGCCAGAAAAACCATCAATGATAACTTCATCACCATCACGAAGTTTCTTTAAGGCATCTTTAACACCTGCAACTGCAGGAAGGTTTAAAAGTCGTGCAATAATGGCGCTATGTGAGGTCATGCCACCTTGTTCGGTGATAAAACCTTTAATATACGTGGTATCTAATTGTGTAGTTTCAGAGGGTGTTATATCTTCACTGACTAAGATGACGTTGTCTTGGATCAAGGATAGATCAGATGTTTCAAGTCCAAGTGCATGTGATAAAATGCGTTCAGATACATCCTTTAAGTCGATGGCGCGTTCTCTTAAATATTCGTTATCTAAATCACTAAAAAGTCTTAAGAAACGATCAACAACGGTTTGTAAAGCGTAAGTGAGATTGCATTGCTCATGACGAATCATTGATTCGACTGATGTTTTAATTTCTGGATCATCAGCAATCATTAAATGTGCATCAAAAATCTTTGATGTTTCCTCACCAAAACGCTCAATCGATTTTGATTTCAATTTTTCAATTGCTAGTTTGGTTTTATGAATCGCATCATGATAGCGTTTAATCTCTAGTTCTGGATCCATGACAAGTGATTTTTGTGTATCAATTTTGGGTTTATGAAGTTTATAGATTTTGGCAATTGCATAACCTTTACTAACGGGAATACCTTTGATCATGAGGTGCCTCCAGCATCGTTTGTGCATCACTAGTGATGCATCATAGTTTCATTATAGCCTAAATTGAATGAAAATTGATGAAAAACCACAATTTCTCGTTTTCATTGGCAAGAATCACTTCTAGTGTTATAATGGTTTCGAGGTGAAACGAATGACATCATATGATGAATTACGTAAACGGATTGATGAGATGGTTGATCCAGGATTTAACCTTCCTTTTAAACAGGTAGGCGGTATTAAAAAACTCGTGGTTGGTCCAACGGGTGTTGTCGAACTAGAACTTTATGTGAAAGACAAACAAAAAAATGAACAGGCTTTAAAAATTCAAGTGATTAAGCTTGTTAAAATTGAACTTGGTTTCCCAGGTATTAAGATTGATTTCTTTGAATCAGAATATATTCCTGAAGGCGAAAAACCAATTAAATATCTTGCAGTAGCAAGCGGTAAAGGCGGTGTCGGTAAATCATCAGTAACTGCCAATTTAGCATACGCACTTATCCGTCAGGGTAAGAAAGTAGGTATCATTGATGCCGATGTCTATGGTCCATCCATTCCAAATATTCTTAGAATGGAAATTGTACCACTTGATTCAACAGAAGATGAAAAGATGATTCCTCTGGTTAAAGATGGTGTTGAAGTGATATCAACAGAATTCTTTATGCCACCTGAAAAGCCTTTGATGTGGCGTGGTCCAATGTTAGGGAAAATGCTTGTCCATTTTTTCAGTGGTGTCAAATGGCAAGATCAAATTGATTTGATTCTAATCGATTTACCCCCAGGAACAGGTGATGTTGCACTCGATGTGAAAACCTATGTTCCAAAGAGTAAAATTTTAGTTGTCACAACACCTCATGTGAACGCATCACATGTTGCCGTTAAGGCAGGTATCGGTGCTCAAAATATTGGTCACGAAGTGATTGGTGTTGTTGAAAACATGAGCTACTACTTTAACACATGCTCAAAAACAAGAGAATTTATTTTTGGTCAAGGTGGCGGCGACACTGTAGCTAAGAAATTAGGCGTTCCCGTACTCGGTCAAGTTCCTATTGGACAGCCAGAAAAGGGACACTACGTATTTACAGCAAAAGACGAAGCTGGTAAAATCTACGATGACATCGCGATGAAGGTCATCCAAGAGATGGAAATCTAAAAAATGAACTGGCTAACACTGTTAGCCTTTTTGTTTAAAAAAAATATGTTTTAAAATTAAATAATAACGATTTCTTAATGAAATCGATTGACAAGTACGCATAAAATGCGTATATTAATAAGCGTTGGAGGAACGATGATGAAAAAGAAAATTCTTATTATTGGTGGTGTTGCCGGTGGTGCAACAACTGCTGCACGTCTCAGACGTCTTGATGAATTTGCAGAAATCATACTTTTTGAACGTGGCGAATTTATCAGCTTTGCAAACTGTGGTTTACCCTATCACATCGGAGGAGTCATCAGCTCTAGAGATGCGTTAGTCGTACAAACAGCAGAAGACATGCATAAAAAATTTAATGTTGATGTCAGAACATTTCATGAAGTTTTATCGATTGATCGCAAACGTCATGAAGTAAAAATTAGTGATTTAAAAAATGGACAAACCTATACAGAAACCTATGACAAACTTGTGATGTCAACAGGTTCTCAACCGATTAAGCCACCTATTCCAGGAATCAATGAAGCTAAAAATTTATTCACATTAAGAAACATTCCTGACATGGATCAAATCAAAGCGTTTATCAAAGAACAAAAACCTAAAAAAGCAGCTGTTATTGGTGGCGGTTTTATTGGCGTTGAAATGATGGAAAACCTACATCATTTAGGCATGAAGGTCACCTTGATTGAAATGGCGCCTCAAATCATGAACATGTTTGATTTTGAAATGGCTCAAATCATGCATCAACATATCGTTGAACAAGGTATCTCACTGATTTTAAATGATGGTGTTAAATCATTTGATCAAGAAGGCAAACAAATCACGTTAGCAAGTGGTACAAAGGTCATGACAGACTTAATCATTTTTGCGATTGGCGTCAAGCCAGATAACAAACTCGCTAAAGATGCTGGTTTAGAGTTAACAGAACGCGGTGCAGTCAAAGTTGATGAACACATGTTAACAAGTGATCCAGATATTTACGCGATTGGTGATGTTGTTGAAGTGCCACATATCGTTTCAAAGAAACATATGTTAGCTGCTTTAGCAGGTCCTGCTAACAAACAAGGAAGATTTGTTGCTAACCACATCTGTGGTATTGATGATACCTATGAAGGTACACTTGCAACATCTGCTGCTAAATTATTAGATCTTAATATCGCATCAACAGGGTTAAGTGAAAAGACACTTAAACAGTTGAATATGCCCTATAAGGCGATTCATATTCACCCAACGTCACATGCAAGTTATTACCCAAATGCTGAACCTATGGCACTTAAGGTATTATTCAACCCAGAAACTGAAGAAATTTATGGTGCGCAAGCTGTTGGTGGTGAAGGTGTTGATAAGCGTATTGACGTCATCGCAACCGCTATTTACGCAAAATTAAAAGTGACTGCGTTAAAGAATCTTGATTTAGCGTACGCACCTCCATTCTCATCTGCGAAAGATCCAGTTAATATGATCGGTTTTGTTGCAGATAACATCCTAAAAGGTATGGTTGACACCATCACATGGAATGAAATGCATGAATTAGCTGCAAAAGGTTCGTTTGTTTTAGATATTAGAGAACGTCCAGAATATATGCTTGAGTATCTTCCAGGTTCAGTCAACATCCCATTGACAGAACTACGTGATCGTTTAAATGAAGTTCCTAAAGATCAACCCATTTACGTTTACTGTCATGTAGGTACGAGAGGTTATACAGCATCACGTATTCTAAAACAAAATGGTTTTAACGTTAAAAACTTAGATGGTGGATTTAAATCATACTCATGTGTTTATGATCATGATGGCAGTGAAATCTGTTTCACATTGATTGATGAACTCGGTATCCCAGTTGTTGATCAAAAGAAGATGGAAGAAGCAGTTCCTGTCGTTGATGAAAAGAAAGTTAAACTAAGTGTCGATGCATGTGGTCTACAATGTCCAGGTCCAATTGTTAAAGTTTATCAGACAATGCAAGAAATGCATGATCAAGAAATTCTTGAAGTCAAAGCAACCGACCCAGGCTTTATGAAAGATATTCAAGCATGGGCAGATAAAACAGGTAATACATTATTAAACATCGAAAAAGAAGGCAAAGTCATTACCGCTTATTTAAAGAAGGGTGCGCCAAAACAACCTAAGCAAGGTTTCGAAGTTAAAGAAGGCCCACAAGGTACAACCATTGTTGTCTTCAGCCAAGATTTAGATAAAGCTATCGCTGCATTTATTATCGCATCCGGTGCGAAATCACTTGGTAAAGATGTATCCTTATTCTTCACATTCTGGGGATTAAATATTCTTAGAAAGACGAAGAAAGTCAGAGTTAGAAAAGCATTTATTGAAAAGATGTTTGGCTTTATGATGCCAAGAGGTACAAAGAAACTTCCTATTTCTAACATGAATATGTTAGGCATGGGTCCTAAGATGATCAAAGGCATTATGAAGAAAAAGAATGTTGATTCCTTAGAAACCTTAATGGCAAATGCTCAAGCGATGGGTGTCAAGATTGTTGCCTGCGCAATGAGTATGGATATCATGGGTATTAAAGAAGAAGAATTGATTGATGGTGTTGAAGTTGCAGGTGTAGCAAGCTATCTTGCAGATACAACATCAGCTAACCACAATCTGTTCATCTAATAATCATGATAAAAATGATTGACTGTCTCATGGGTTCATGATATGATGTTTTAGGATGAATAATAATTCATTTTAAAACACATTAAGGAGAATATAAAATTCATGAAAACAGCTAATCCTGCTCCACTTGGATTACTCGGTTTTGGTATGACAACGATTTTACTTAACTTACACAATGCTGGACTTATTCCACTATCCATGGTGATTATTGGTATGGGCGTTGCATTAGGTGGGTTGACACAGATCGTTGCTGGTTTACAAGAATTAAAACAAGGTAATACCTTTGGTGGTACAGCATTTACTGCGTATGGGTTCTTCTGGTTAAGTTTAGTCATCATTTGGTACTTTCCAAAAGCTGGACTTGAAGCAGACAAGATTTCAATGGGCTATTATTTAGCTATTTGGGGCTTATTCACCACATTTATGTTTATTGGTACTTTAAAGCATAACATGATTACTCGCATTGTCTTCGGATCATTAGCGTTGTTATTCTTTGCTTTAGCACTTGGTGATTTCAC
>DAOTHC010000006.1:0-20966 GCA_035447465.1 Acholeplasmataceae bacterium | reverse complement strand
TAGTTGCTTTTGTGATATATTGTTCCTCCGTTCTTTTATAGTACAACCCTTTTGGATTCTTTAATCCAGATGCTGCATCATATGTGATGATGGTTTGATCTTTACTTTCACCAACCATGGTCAGATAAGGTACAGTAACCGTAATCTTTTCACGATATGTTCCATTGTGAATATACATCACTTTAGATGTTGTTTCAGAGTATGCTTGATTAACTAAATATTGTAGTGCAGATTTAACTGTTTTAAATGTGGGTCTACCACCAACAACTAAACCATCGATGCCAACGTGATTGAAATCAACAGCTACATTGACAGTTGTTGGACTGGTTGTATCTAGTTCATGAACATGAATGATGACATTGACCGGTGTAAATGTTTGATATGTTATGGTGAGTTGGTAAGTTCCAGCTAGACTGAATGAGACTTGTGAATCATCTACCGTGTATTCTGAAGAACTGAGCTTGAGTTCATTGCCGTCATCTAAGATTGCATAAACGTTAAGATCGGTTAAGTCGAGTGAGGATCCGGTCGCATATGTTTGTTTCATCAATAAATCGTTTGCTACGATGTGTGTGACAGAAACAACATCTACAGTGAAACTCTTACTATATGTCTTATATTCAACATATATCGTATAGGTGCCTGATTGATTCTTCTGATAAGCTGTTGCATCCACTGTGTAATCTGTTGCAATCAATTCAACACTTGAACCATCTGAGAAATTTGCATAGACTGCCAATGAACTTAAATCGAGATCTTCACCTAATAAATAATACTTTTTAATCGATGCAGTAGAAATACTCATACCAGTTTCTGTGACGGGTCCTTCATTATCAAACTTGCGAAGTAATGTATCATTAACGTGTTTAAAGAATGTTTGGTTAAATCCGCTTGCCTCAAACCATGCTAAAGTGATTTCTTGTGTTGATAAACCTGTGCCATCAGGAACAGCTACTGGTGTACCTGCAACTTGGAATACGGTTGTTTCTTGATGATAATACATATTTGTAACCGTTTGGGTTGAACCGCTAGGTAAATTACCTGCTCCCATCTTCACGGTTTGTGTACCTGAATTTTGCTGAATGTTACTGATAAAGACATGATCTGCAATGAGTTCTGATCCGGATATATTTGTTCCTAAAATAGAACCGACATTCTTTGCAGACTCTATAAATCCTTTAACAACAACTTGTCTGACGTTAAGTGTAATACCTGCAGAGTTTAAACGACCCATGATGGCACCCGCTGCTTGATTAGGCGCTTTAACTTTCGATTCAAAATAAACATTTTCGACATCGATTGTAACTGGTTTACGTGCAGCGCCAATGAGACCTCCTACATAAGCGTTACCTTCAATCCAATGATTTTCGTCATTGATGACTGTGATATTTCTTAGATAAATGGTTTCGCCAGTAACTTCAGTGATGACATCACCGAAAAGTAGAGCAGCATATGAGCCTGTATGAATAACGGATACATTGTAAAAAGTGATATTTTCAAAACGTGATCCGCCTTGTGCAAATGCAGATATGAATGCTGATGATTCAGATGTACCTCCACCATTGTGAATACTATCTGCGAATGTGACATTCTTTACAATACTGCCACTTAATACCTCTTTAAATAAGAAACCCATCTTATTTCCTGATGCATTGATGACTGCACCTCTAATGGTATAACCATGTCCATCAAATGTACCTTGAAAAGCTAGAGAACTACCAGTAAGTGTTTGTCCTGTCATATCGATATCATTCATTAAATGAACTTCACCGGTTGCTCCATTAGTAATAAAATTGAGTACATCTTCTGCTGTGTAAAGTAATGTACCTGAAGGAAGTTGAACAGCAAGTTCAAAACGCGCATATAAATCTTTGTTTCCTGTTGAACCTACTTCGATTTCTGAAATGAGGTTTCCCCCAGTTTCACTATCATACCAACCTACAAAATTATAATCAGTTAAGGTTGCTGTTTTAAGTGTAGGAGACGATGTGATGTTAAATGTAAGATCGCCTGTTTCTGACAACACTGCACCATCTGGAATATGATATGTCACGTTATATGTGATGATTTGAAAAACAGGTTTTAATGTGATATTTTGAGTGATTGCCTGTGTAAAATTAAATGCAGTTCCAGGAGTTTGTTCCCATTGCATAAACTCATAACCAAGTTTTGTTGGTTCTGTTGTAGGCATACTTGCTATTTCATTCTCATAGATGGTTTGAGTTTGAAAAACAGAACCTTCTGCATCTTCAAATGTCACCGTGTATGTGTCATCTTCTTCCCATGCTGCATAGAGTGTTATGTTTGCTGTAACAGTATCGCTATCAAACACCCAAGCATTTTGTAGAAGTTCATCTTTATACCAACCCAAGAATGTATAATGTACTTTCGTTGGATCAGTTGGTTCGGTGATCAAACTGTTAGCATCCACTGTAACAGGATCAAGTGTTGATCCACCATTACTTTGAAATGTCACCTGGTAAGTAACAACTGCCGCTTCTGCCTTAACAGTCACTTGATAGGTTAATGTCTTTTGAAAATCTTTTGTTGATATGGTTGCTGTTAACGTGACTAGTGCGTCACCTTCAGCAGCAGCAGGCCGATTGACAACCCCTGTATGTGAGATAATTTCTACATGATCAGATGACCATCCAATCGTGAACGTAATACCTTCAACGGTTACATTCTGAGGTAACTGCATGTCATCTGTGACCTCTGAAGGTAATTGAATAACGCTTTGCTGAATTAACTCATCAAGATTGATTTCATCCTCTTGACAGCTCACAACAAAAAGTGAGACAAACAAAACAAATATCATTAAAACTATATTTTTCACTTTTTCACCCCGATACGCGCGTATGTAAGCGCTTTTAACTAAAATATACTGATTTAATCAGGCGATGTCAATGAATTTTGATTGTTTTTATTGTTATTTTGCACTCCGTTTATTATCCTGTTTTTTTGTCTATTTTATTGGTTTTTTGTACATTATATTAGCACATGAATAACTGTGAAAAGAGATTACATTGTCTTGTATTAATCCAAAGATTCAGTTATACTGAAATCAGTATTGTGCATATGCACATAAAAAAGGAGATCTCTATGTCACGACCAAAGCGGTTACGCCGTGTGTGTTTTTTACCTGAACATACATCATTCGGCGTTAAAGATGTTATTTTAGAGGGTGTTGAAACCATCACCATGACCGTTGAAGAATATGAAACGATACGTCTTATTGATCTTGATGGATTCGATCAGGAAAAAGCTGCTATGACACTCGACATCTCCCGTGGTACCTTACAGCGCATCTATCATAAAGCAAAACGTAAAGTTGCTGAAATGCTTGTCTGCGGAAAACATCTTATCATTGACAAAGGTGACTACAGAATGTGCGATCATCCAGAACATGAACACGTGAGACCTTGCCAAAATAATGAACAGGATGCGAAAAAAGAATGAAGATTACTGTACTCGTTGAGAATACAACCGAAAATCCCAACTTGTCAGCAGAACATGGATTATCGCTTTATATTGAAACGCAACATCACCGTATCTTGTTTGATGCTGGTGATTCAACGTTCTTCGAAGAAAATGCTAACAAATTGGGAATTGATCTATCTTCTGTCGATACGTTTATCCTCTCCCATGGTCATCATGATCACGGCGGTGGATTAAATCGATTTATTGAAATTAATGATCACGCTATGATTTATGCACATCAAAAAGCATTTGATCCCCACTTCTCAAAAAGAGGAAATGACTACGTCAACATCGGTATTCCATTTCCACATCACTTAGGTGATCGATTAGTGTTGATTCAAAATGATGTTGTGATCGATGAAGAACTTTATATCTTCTCAAAAATTACGGGTGATCGTTTTTATCCACAAAGCAATAAAAACTTGTATATGGATGATGACAACCGTTTAGCTCGTGATGACTTTAAACATGAACAACATGTGATCATCACCGAAAATGAAACACATGTCTTAATAGCCGGTTGTGCTCATCACGGTATGCTCAACATCATCAATGAAGCGCAGCATCAGTTAAATAAACCACTTAAAGCAGCTGTTGGTGGACTTCATATGTATAGCCGTTCTACTGGTATCAGTGAGTCACCAGAAATCATCTTCCACATAGCACAATGTCTGATGTCAACAAAAGTTCCACTATATACCTGTCATTGCACAGGGGAACAAGCTTATCACATACTTAAAGAAACGATGAAAGATCGTATCAGTTATGTGAGAACAGGTTCAAGTTTTATATTATAAAAAAGGGCTCAAGATCACACGATTGATCGATGAGCCTTTTATTTATTTCTTCAAGTGTTTTTTAAACAAATCTTTTTCGTAATACAGTTGTTTATCTGCTTGACCAACAAGATCTTCTTTACGCATGGAATCTGTTGGTATACATGATGCCATACCAATGGATAGTGTCACACGTTCACTAGGTTCAAATTCATGATTTAATTCATCAATACCACGTTTGAGTCTTTCAACATAAGCTTTAATGTCATTAGCTGTATACGTTGGTAAGAGCATAATAAACTCATCGCCACCATATCGAGCCACAAAATCATCAGGTTGTTTCTGTTGATATAAGTATTTAGCAACCTTTTTAATAACTTCATCGCCTACCAAATGGCCGTATTGATCATTATAGGATTTGAAATTATCAACATCAATCATTAAAACAGTTAATACATTCTTTTCAACAAGTGCTTTATGCCAGTATTTATCATACATTTCATCATAGAGTCTTCGATTAGGGATACCGGTTAAACCATCTTGTTCTGATAGATTTTTAAGTGTTTGATTAAGTTCAGCTAATTGAATAGTCTTCGTTGCATTCCTAATCGCAATCGCTAAATAAGAAGCAAGTGTTTGTAGTAAGTCTTTATCATTATCTGTGTATGCATTCTTCTCTTTCGTTTGAATACTAAATACACCGATGACATCACCTTCGACTAAAAGCGGCGCATACATAGCAGAATACATCAAGTCACCACGTGTAGCTGCTAAACCTTCAATATACTTGAGGTACTCCTTTTCAATATCATTAATCTTGACAGTCTGTTTATTGAGATAACACCAGACACTCCAACTCTTCTTGTTATCAAGCGATAACGTGAAACTATCCAAGTACTTCCCTTTTTCAATAAAGAGATCAAACCGTAAAGCATTTTCTTTTGCATCAAATAAGCCTACACCTAAACTTTCAGCACTCATCAATAAATTGACATTTTCATATAGTTGTTCAAATATATCTGATAGTTTGTATGTTGATGTCATAGACTGACCGATATCACTTAATACGTGCATCTGTTGATAACTTCTTCTAAGTTCATTAGATAATTGGCGATAAATCTTTGTTTCTTCCATGGATGCAGATAATTTCGCTTGGAATTCTATGCTCTTAATACGTTCAAGACGTCTATTTTCTTCAACTGCTTTACTTGATTTATAATAGGCTTTATAGTGTTTGTAAGCCTCTTTTTCCTGATCGATACGATCATAAAAAAGTGCCATTTGTTCATGAATGCGTGCACAGAGTTCATTCATGTTAATTTGATCAGCAACCTTGTTTGCTTTCAAAAGAAAGTTTTCTGCCTGACGATCTTCACCAATCATTTGTTTGGTTGTGGCTAATTCTAAATAAATACGGAATAGTATATATAAGTCTTTGACTGCTTCAGCGAGTTCAGCACTTTGTTTAAGAATGTTTTTGCTGAGTTCGTACTGTTGATTCATTTGATGTAGTCTTCCAAGTGAGAAATAGCTGTGCGCTAAAAGAAGTTTTTTATGATTTTCTTTTCCATATAAAACTGCTTTATTGATATATTTTTCAGCTTGATTGGGCTCTTTGAGACTTAGAAAAATATTGCCAATATTGAGATTTGCAATAGCTTCTCCATAGGTATCTTCGATTTGAATGGTTTTTTCTAAGCTCTTTTGATAATATTCGAGAGCGACTGGATAATTTTTTAAATCTTCGTGAAGTGTCCCCATGTTATTCAGAATCATCGATTCCAACTCGTCAAAACCTAGATTCTGGGAGATATTTAATGCGTTATCATAATGTGTAATCGATTTATCAAACAATTCCAAATTAACATAAACATTACCTAATCCAATAAGCGCATCTGCTTTAATATAGGCATCACTAATGTTATCTGATATTTCTAGTCCTTGTGTTAAATACTCAATAGCTTCATTATAGTTGCCATTGATCCATTGACAACGTCCAATACGAACATTGCTTCTAGCTTCATGTTTCTTAAAGCGATGTTTTTTTGATAGTTCAAGTGCTTCCATAGATAATTGAAGAGCTTTATCAATATCTTGTTGTTCAGCAACTGCAGCTTGATCAAGTAATGATTCAATATATTCAAGGTTTGAAGTCTCTGTTTTGCTAATTACGTTCATCAAATCACCTCGTCTAAATCGTAGTCATTATTTTTGAAGACAAAAAATGACTTATATCTATTTTAGATGAATCATAAAAAAAATACAATTGAAACCTTGTTTCATTAATCATATTTAAGGAAATCTTAAGAATCAACCGATTTAAACGTCATTGAAACGTAAGAAAAAGCCCCTCACTTAGAAAGGCTTATGTTTTAAACATCTGTTTATGCGTTTTGAAGTGCTAACAATTCATCGATAACCTTATTGGCATCACATATATAACTGATGTGTGCTACATTGAAAATTGGTGCTTGAGGATCGTTGTTAACTGCAATAATCAGTTCTGATTGGTCCATACCCGCTAAGTGCTGTACAGCGCCACTGATACCTAAAGCAACATATCCTTTAGGTCTAATGGTTTGCCCTGTTTGACCAACCAAACGTGATTTAGATGTCACTCTTGCATCCACAACAGCACGTGAGGCTGCTATTTCAACATGACAGTTTTCAGCAATCTTGAGTAAATCATCAAATTTGGTTTGAACTCCTCTTCCAGCTGCAATAACGAATGGTGCTTTATCAAGTTCAATCTTTTCAACTTCATTAGGGGTAATCGATAAAATCTCTACAGGTGATTTTTCTTTCACATTTGGCTTCACAGATATAACTTCAAATGAAGATGAAGGCTGTGACTTAATCGCAAATACCCCTGGTCTTACAGTCGCCATTTGTGGTTTATAGTTTGTACAAAGGATGGTTGCAAAAATGTTGCCACCAAGAGCTGGACGTGTCGCTTCTAAAAGGAACCCTTGTTCGCTTTGTGAGAATTGTAAAATCGTTGCATCTGCAGTTAATCCGGTATGAAGTCGTGCTGATATTCTTGGAGCAAAATCTCTTCCCATCAACGTCGATCCAATGAGGAAAACATCGTATTCATGCTGATTTAAAAATGACATGATGTTTGAACTGTATAAGAACGTATCATAATACTTAAGTGAATCATCAAGTATTTGATAGAACTTGGTTGCACCAGCATCTTTAACTTTTAATAGATCATCATCTGATAGATGAGATCCTACATAAAGAGCATCAACTGTGACATCATTCATGTCTTTCGTTTGCGTTATAACTTCAGAGATCAGTTCTAGTCCAACTGGATGAAGACCTCTAGCATTGCCTTCTAGAAAAATAAGTATCTTGTTCATGTTGTGCCTCCTACTTGATCAATGAGAGAATTCTCATTGCTGCTTCTTTAGGTTCGATTTCTATCGGACTAGAGCGCTTAATAACTTCTTTGGTATAGGTCTTTTTTACCTTTGTTGGTGATCCTTGAAGGCCAATTTCTTTTTGATCAACAATAATACCATCAACACCAATAATATGAACTGTCTTGTTTTCAATGTGCATTGCTAAATCAGCTTTCATTAACCGAGGCGTATTCATGGACTTAACTGTAGTGATTAAGCATGGCATGTTAACTGATAAATGATGTGTTTCTTCTTCATACTTCTTTTCAACAATTAACTTGTAATTTTTTTGCTCAATAATCTTGGAAACATGAGTCACTTGGGGAATATTTAGAAATTCAGCAACTTGTGGTCCAACTTGTGCTGTGTCACCATCAATCGCTTGATAACCTGCGATGATAAGATCATATGGTAATGTTTTAATCATGCTCGATAAAATGTTTGATGTTGCCCATGTATCTGACCCTGCAAATTTACGGTCAGTTAATAAGTACCCCTCATCAACACCGCGTGCATAAAGAGAGTAAATCATGTTTTCTGCTTGAAGTGGACCCATGGTGATGACAGTAACTTTTCCACCATAACGTTCTTTCAACACAAGTGCTTCTTCAACACCTGCTAAATCATCAGGATTGATAATCGATGGAACGCCTGAACGGATTAATGTGTTGGTTACAGGATCAATTTTAATAATTGAAATATCTGGAACTTGTTTAACTAAGACGAGAATGTTCATGCGTTAATCACCTTACCTGCGATAACCATCTTTTGTACTTCAGATGTCCCTTCATAAATTTCTGTAATTTTAGCATCACGATAATAACGTTCGATTTCATAATCTCTGATATAACCATAACCACCTAATAGTTGAATACATTGATCTGTAACTTCTACTGCGATACGTGAGTTATAAAGTTTTGCCATCGCAGCGCTCATTGAGTATGAAACACCCTGATCTTTATCTGAAGCAGCTTGATATAATAGTAATTTCCCAGCTTCAAGTTTAGTCTTCATCTCTGCTATAGCAAACTGTGTGTTTTGGAAATCAGCAATACGTTTGTTAAACTGTTTTCTTTTCTTGATATAGATTAAGGCGCGTTCAAATGCACCTTCTGCAATGCCAAGTGCTTGTGCAGCAATTCCAATACGACCGCCATCAAGAGTTTGCATCGCAATTTTGAATCCCATACCGACATCACCTAAAAGATTTTCTTTAGGAACTTTGACATCTCTTAAGATAAGTTCACACGTAGATGAACCACGAATGCCTAACTTCTTTTCTTTAGGTCCCACAGTGAAACCTTCAAAATCTTTTTCTACGATAAATGCTGAAATACCTTTAATACCCTTAGACGCATCCGTCATAGCAAAAATAATATAAATATCTGCATAACCAGCATTCGTGATAAAGATCTTATTGCCGGTTAATACGTAATGATCACCATGATCAACTGCTTTTGTAGTCTGCATGGAGGCATCTGTTCCAGCACCAGCTTCTGTTAAGCCGAATGCCCCGAGATATTCACCTGAACAAAGTTTTGGTAAATACTTTTTCTTTTGTTCTTCAGTACCAAATGCATCAATCGGATGTGTACCTAAAGAAGTGTGAGCTGAAAGAATAACACCTGTTGTTGCACAGCTTTGTGACAAGATTCTAACAGCATCAACATATGCTTTAGTTGTTGAACCCATGCCTCCATATGTTTGAGAAAAAGGAATACCCATTAATCCATGTAACCCCATTTGTTTAACTGTATCTGCAGGAAAAGTTTCTTCTTCGTCAATTTGGTGTGCAATAGGTTTAACAAACCGGTTTGTAAAATCATTAACTGCATCGATATATAGTGAATAGCTCATCGTGGTGCCAGCACGATTGCGTAACCTTTAACAACCGTTTCCCCCTTCTGATTGATGGCTTCTGTGGTTAGTCTTACACGGTTCTTTTCGAGTATAATTTCTTCAACTGTGACAGTTGCAGTAATCGTATCGTTGAAATAAACAGGTTTTACAAATTTGCTATCCTGTTCAAGAAAGATCGTGCCATTGCCCGGTAGATACATGCCAAGTACCGTTGAAAAAAGCGCGGATACAAGGCCTCCATGTACAATACGGTTTTTAAACATTGTCTGTTCTGCATAGACTTGATTGATGTGAACAGGGTTTAAGTCTCCGGTTATACCTGAAAACAAAATGACATCAGCTTCTGTCAATGTCTTGGTGAAAGAAGCTTTTTGTCCGACAAAAAGTTCATGAGCTGTTTTACCCATTTTAGTCGTCTCCTTTTTATTAATATGAATATTTGTTCGCTTTACTTATAGTATACTCCTTTTTATATAAAAGAAACGTTATTTTTCTTGAAAACGGTTTTATTAAGGGATTTTCTTTAAATAATGATCAATATTTAACTATTAGTAAATATAAAAAAATGTTTCATGAAAAAATCTATGAAACATTTCAATAGAAGACGATGAATTCTTGTATCAGAGTACATTTAAATACATGCATTTATTGAGGTTACTTTATTGAAATAATCTTAATATCTGTCTATTGCATGTAATTTTATTCATATCAAATGCTCTTCAATGGTAAATGAGAAGACTCTTTGGATTCATTTTTTTCGTTTGATATTCCAATGATGGTCATAATAAAACCTGTAATCAAACTTATATCTCCAAATAATCCCACACGATTAGCATTACTATATATTTGAGTTTTAGCCTCCAAATATGCCCATGCTTCATCAAAAGTAGGCTGGTCACCCAATGGAGGGAGATTGATATGTACCATCAAAAATTCAATCATAATAAATGAGATGGCAATAAGGAAAAATAGGGAACTTATCGATAAAGTGAACTTGGTATTCTTTTTAAGAGGTTTCTTGGGCTTTGATAAAATTAACAAGTAATTTGAAACTCCTAAACATAAAACGGTCATCCCTATCCATATAAAATAGGAAGCATTTAACTCAGTTAATGATTCGTAATATGGTAAATCATTAAGAATAAACAATATAAAAAGTATGGTTGCAGCCATGAAAAAGATAAGTGATAGAATACCTATCTTATGTTTTAAAATGAATGTTTTAATCATCGTGTGAAACCCCCACTATATAATATCTTTTAGAATATTATACCATGTGAGGTGGATTAACAAAAGAGAACATTGATTTAAGTTTCACTGATAAACTGCCAATAAACACCTAATCGATCAACTAAATATCCATAATATGAAACGAAGGGCTGTTCAGATAAGTCAGTGATAACTTTACCACCTTCCTTTAGTAAATCCCAAGATGTTTTCATTTTGTCCTTATCATTAGAAAGAACTGTAATGGAGACATTATTACCTTGAATAAAATGAAAATCAAATCCCCTTGGTGTATCTGAAAACATGACTTTAGATCCAAAAATTTCCATTTCAGCATGCATGATTAAATGTTTAATCTGCTCTGGTGCTTGATAGTTGGGATCATCTTTGTACTCACCATAGGTTAGGATGTAAGGATCCTTTGTTTGAAAAACATGTTGATAAAAACTTAAAGCTTCTCTCGCGTTTTCATCAAAATTTAGATAACAAATAACTGACATAATATGATTCACCTCTTTTTTTACATCATATACCAAACGTAATTAATTTACCAATCATAAGACTCAGCATGAGAAAAAGTCCTTTACGTATCCGCAAAAGACTTTCTTTTTGTTATCTGTAATCTTTATTTCGTGTAAATCTCAAGTACACTTAACTGATCATTGATTTCTTTGAAATAGAGATTGTTTGCTTGTTTGAGTTCTTCAAAAACCCATAAAACAAGTTTTGGATCATCTATAACAGAAACTTTATATTCGCTATAGGAACTTTGTTTAAGATCAAACGATAGGTTTAATTGACCATGCTCTTTCGCATATGCAATCTTAGGTGTTTTATTTTCGACAAGTGCATAATAAACATCATCTTTTTTAACGAGACTTAAATACCCTTCTTTGCCTTCAAACATGAACTTGCATAAATATTTCATCTATGATACCTCCTTTAATTATTCAAAAGAACAAATAATTATTTACGTACGAAATTAACACTGACATCAAATGAAACACTCGCTGCATTCTTGCTGACGGTAATCGTGTATATCGAATTGTTTCTATTGACATAAGTCGAATTTGTAATGGTAATCGTTACACCAAGACCAGTTACAACTTCATTGGCTTTAGCAGTAAAGGCATTAGCTTTAATCGTATTGCTTGTTAAACGAGATACTGTCACCGTGTTATTTTGGAAATATGTCAGAATAAGACTTTGAGCTTGATTGACATCAATAATATCTTGAACAGCATTTAATCTATTTTGTAAACTTGTCTTAGGTGTGCCGTTCGTTAATGCGTTAATCAGTGTTTGTGCTATATTGACATCTGACTGCAAGAGTGATGCTTCAGCAGTTATAACAGCATTTGTAGCTAATGATAAATTGGTTAATTCGGTTTCTGCTGCAACAAGCACACTAAGCTCTGAAACAAGACCTTGTTGAACTGGTGTTAATGCCTCATATGCACTTCGTGCAGCTATAACATCTGGTTCATCAGTTAATAGGATGTTTCCAGGTAGTGGGAGTGCTTGAATTAAACCATCTACAAATTGAGCTGCATCAGTATTGATTTGTTGTTGAACAACTTGTAAACGATTGATTAAGTCGGTCTTATATGTACCATCAGGAAGTGCACTAACAAGAATTACTGCTTGATCGTGATCCGTTTGTTGATATGTTGTCTCTGCTAAAACGACAGCATCTAATGCTTCAAGTTCTGCAACCTTAATGATCAGACTATCAAGCAATGCTTTTTCACTGATAAGTTCAGTTTGAGCTGCTGAGGTTAAAAGATCATAAGCAATCAACGCTTGTTCGATAGCTAACTGATCTCCAACGGTAACCGTTGAGATCGTCAATGCTAAGACAACCTGATGTTCATCTCTGAACTCTTGAACTAGTGTTGCTGTTGGTAATTGATTATTGATTTCTTGTAGTAATGCCACCAATAGCGCATATTCTGTACCGAGTTGTGATTGAACGGTTGTATTGGCTGCACTATATGCTGCAAGAGCAGTTTCAACCATTGATTTATCTGTAACTTGAACTGTTTCAACAGTTAACGATAACACAGTTTGATAGTTTGATCTAAAATATGAAACATCATCAATAATACCTTGAACAACATCTAAACGTGTCATCAGATCTGTCTTGATGGTACCGGATGGTAACGCAATAACTAGTGCATAAGCTGTGTCAACATCTTGTTGTAGATAACTGGTTTCAGCTAAAACCACCGCATTTGTTGCGTCGATGATTTGTTCTTGCGTGATGACTTCATCATACAAACTATCTAATAATGCTTTTTCAGTTGTTAAACTTGTTTGTGCGGCAGGACTTAACAAGTCGTAAGCAGAAAGAGCTGATACGATGGCTTCTAAATCACTTACCGTAACGGTTGCAGTAGTTTTAGCTAAGATACCTGCATAAACCGTTGTGAATGTTGTTGCTTCAAGTTCACTTGTAACAACGTGTTCATAAATACGAATGTCATCTAGATTGATGTAGTCTGATGTATTGGAGATAACCGGTGTAAAACGTATGTTAACCGATTCAAAAATGTTAACATCGATTTCAGCATACGTCATTGGATTTCCTGAAATCACATCAACGATGAGATCATTTCCACCTTCTTGAAGTGTTAACCATGTGTTAGGAGCTGTAGATAGTGCATATTCAATCTTGAACGCAAAACTTGATCCATTGTTATAGTTGAGTGCACCGTGGTAGAGAGTGAGTTTATCTACACCATTAATAAAGAAATCTTGTGACTGATAATAAGAGCCCATCTTTAAAGCAAGAGAACGCGTGTCACGCCATACATCATAAGATGTACTGTTGGATATAGCAACATTGTTTGCATACCAAGTTCTATCGTTCATAACGATTGTACCTGTATAAAGCGAGTCATGAACATCACTTTCAAAATCTAAAAATTCACTATTTTCAAATGCGATGATTTCTTCTAATAGACTTAATAATAAGGATTCTTCTGCACCTAGTTTTGATTTAGCTGCATCACTTAAACTACCAAATGCTGCTAAAGCTGCTTCAACGGCAGGTTTATCAGATACAGAAACCGTTTCGGTCGTTAAGTCTAATGTATTTTCATAAATCGTTCTAAAGTTTAATACTGCATCAACGACATCTTGTACAAGATCAAGACGTTGTTGTAGTAAATCTTTTTCTTGTCCATCAGGAACTGCGTTGATTAGCAATTGTGCTGTATCAACATCCGTCTGTTCAAAAGTTGATTCAGCAATTAGCACAGCAGTTTCGGCATCTTGAAGTGCTTGTTGCATCATGATCTCTTCATATAGATCATCAAGTAATGCTTTTTCTATTAGTAACTCTTGTTGCGCTGCAAAACTTAAGATATCATATGCATCACGTGCTGCTTCAACTAAACTTAAATCTGTTAATTCAACTGTGTTTATGGTTAATGCTAAAGCAACTTGATGATTACTTCTAAACTCTGCAACTTGCTCAGATGTTGGTAATTGACTATTGATAGCCTGTAGTAAACTATCTAAATGTGCTTTTTCGTTAGCGAGCGCTAACTTCTCATTAGCACTTAAACTTTCATAAGCAGCAAGTGCTGCATCAACATCAGGCTTATCTGTAGGTGTCACATCAACGACCGTTAATGCGAGTGTATCTTGATATGTTACTCTAAATGCCTCAGCATTATTTAGTGTGATTTGAAGTGCATCAAGACGATTTTGTAAGTTAGTCTTTTCTGTACCATCAGGAAGTGCACTAACTAAAAGCTGTGCCACATCAAGGTCTACTTGTTCAAAACTCTGTTCTGCTAATACAACAGCTTCAGTAGCTTCTATAGCAGCTTCTTGTTCAAGAATCACAATCATCAGTTGATCAAGAAGTGCCTTTTCAGGAGTCAGTGTGGTTTGTGCTTCTGTGCTTAATAAATCATAAGCAGATAATGCAGCATCAACTGCTTCCTTATCATCAACTGTCACAGTTTGAGGAGTTAGCGCTAATGCACCCGCATAAACCGTTCTAAAGGTTGTAACTTCAAGATTGCTTGATACGATATGTTCAAAAATTTTAATATTATCTAAATTAATATAATCTGTCGTATTGCCAATAACAGGTGTAAAACGGATATTCACGGATTCAAAAATATTGACATTGATTTCAGTATATGTCATTGCACTTCCTGATATGACATCAATGATCAAATCACTTCCACCTTCTTGAAGTGTTAACCATGTGCTGGGAGCTGTAGAAAGTGCATACTCTACTTTGAATGCAAAGCTTGTTCCATTATCATAATTGAGTGCACCATGATAAATGGTAATCTTATCGATACCGTTGATGAATAGGTCACGCGATTCAAAGTAAGCACCTGATTTAAGTGCTAAAGATCTCGTATCCAACCATACATCATAGTTCGAATCGTTTGAAATATAAACGCCGCTACCATACCAGGTTCTACCATTCATAACAACTGTGCCAGTTAATCCTGAATCATATGGATACGCTTCAAAGTCTAAAAACTCACTGTTTTCTAAAACAATGATTTGAGTTAGAAGATCTAGAAGTAATGACTTTTGTGCAGTCAACTCAGCTTTTGCAGCTTCACTTAATAAGCCATATGCGGATAGCGCATCTTCAACAACTGATCGATCAGTTTCTGTGACACTTAACGTGGTTAACGATAATGCATAAGCATGATCATTCAGAAATGTCGTAATAGCGAGCTCTGTTTCAGGGTCTGTAAAATCCCACTGTCCAATTTGAACACTTGTATTTGAACTACCAGTTGAACCAGCAACATGACTAGCCCAAAAGGCAAATGTTATGGTAAAATTACTGACCACTAAGATCAGTAAGAGTACAGTTATGATGAACTTTTTATTTAAAAAGTTAGTTTTCATGACAGTCCCCAATCATGTTTTGTTCGCTTAATTATAACATAATTAATATACATCTATGCAGTTAAATCATCGTTGGTTAGGCGAAAACACACTAAAATCCCATAAAAAAAGCCTTTCTTAAATGAAAGATTGGTTTTTTTGTGTTATATCGTCATTTTTTTCTTAAGAGCAATACGCGATCCTTTGGACCATTAGGGATGCGATCAAATTCGGCTTTCTCAATCAGTTGAAAATCTGAAAAGATGGATATCCAAGCATCAGTTGTTTTATTAAGTCCACGAATTACACCATTGATGGTGTATGTATCTTCATCAATTTTTTCCATATGGATACGTTCAATTAATGCATCATCTAAAAAGAAATTTAACTTCAACAAGCATAACCCTTGAGACTTTAATACCCTTTTAATCTCATCGATGATTTCCATACTTGTCTCTAGAGGAACAACATCTAAAACATTAGAACAAATCACACCATCAAACGTATTATCTGTAAATGCTTTAAGCTCTTCATGTGTACCACATATTCCTTTGAGTCCCGTGATATGCGACTTGTCCAAAGTTTCTTGATAGGCATGAAGTGCGTGTTGTGATGGATCTAAAGCGTAACCTTCTTCTATCATTGATCCTAAAAGTTTTGCTGCAATAATGCCATATCCCCATCCGGATCCAATATCAATCACTTTCTTTGATGTATCACCAACAACTTTCAGTAACCGGTTTAAATCTTTTTCCACTGGGAAATCTTCTTTTGAAAGTTCCATGGGTTCCACCGATTCAAATTGATGATTCCAAAAATCAATAAGTTTATCATTCTCATGTTTAATGTTCATGTGAACCTCAACTAGATTGTCTACTTGTGAGCTTTTTTATCTTCATACATGCGTTTATCAGCCATTCTAATAATCATTTGTAAATCTTCGTGATCATCTTGGTAATGTGCAACGCCACAGCCAAATGTGATGGGTACAGATGTATCATCGATCATGAAAGGATGTCCTGTAATATAGTCTCTAATTTTTTCCATCTTCTTCAATCCATCTTGAAGCTTAACACCGATCATGATGATGGCAAACTCATCGCCACCTGTGCGATAAATATGATCATTTGATGTTAAATTAGCTTGAACCATATGTACGAAATGAACGATGTATTGGTCACCTACAAAATGGCCATACGTATCATTAATCTTTTTCAAATCATTGACGTCCAACATCGCATAACTAAATGAGACTTGTTCATCTTTGACATAAGACTGCATCATCTTATCATAATACTCACGTGAATAAACACCTGTGAGTGAATCATACTGAGATAACTGATAAATCTTTTCTACTAAAAAACGATTGTTAAGGGCTATTTCAATTTGTGATGCTAAGTGCTTAATCAACAGTTTATCTTGATCATCAAATGCATCTTGATTATCCATGTTGTCTAAGTTGATGAACCCATAAATCTTATTTTGGAACATCACACCACAGGTGAGAACAGATGCTGCTAATTCAGTCTTTTTATCAGCAAATTCCTGAGCAACATTTCGGCTGGGATTGGCTTCATTAAAGGTTTTTAGGTCTGAGATAACCGTTGGTTCATAAAACTGTTGCAACCGATATTGATAGGTATCTTCAAAGCGAAGATGGATGTCTTTTAAGATGGACAAATCATAACCTACAGCAGCATGAAACTCCATGATATCATCTTCATTTTTAACCAGAATACTACCTGATTCTGAATTAGGTACAAGCTCAACAGCAATCTCTAATATATTTTGTAGTAACCGATCAACATTATCATCTAATAACATTTTGGGTGTTACTTCCATCATGGCTTTGGTGATTTCATGACTTCTTTCTAGATGATCATATTCCTTTTTAATCATACTAATTTCTAATTCTTTTTGAATAATGATTTCATTAAATAAATGAATCATGATGGCTCCAATAAAAGACAACATGTAAAGGTGTGTAATCAAGTTGGGTGAAAATAAATGATACCCCATGAGATCAAAAATATCAAAAATAAGAATTGCGATCAAACCAAGAAGTGATCCTTTATATAGCTGAAATTGCGCCCACACAGTAGCACTTGTTAAGGCTAGTAAACTTAAAGAAAAAACGACAATTTTTAATACATCACCTGACTGAAAGACACTTTCATCATGGGATACAATTGCCGAGATTGTCCATAGTACAAAAAGAACTAGAATAGCTAGTTTGATACCTTTTATACTATATGCCATATGTTTCATTGTTTGTGTTGTTGCCATCCGATCGCCTGTTTCTTATAAGTTAATCAAGTTAACAAAGATGCTAGACATATGATGTTTATAATTATTTTACCTTTTTTGATTGAAATTTGAAAATGCCATCCTTATCCCATAATCCCCAGTAAGCACCGTACTCACCTTCATGATTGATTTTCCACACTTCATCGAATGAAGAAAAATAGAAAAGATGGATATTTTCTTTTTGGACCCATTCTTGGGTTTGAATAAAATAGCGCATAGCATTCTCATAAGAAGGAACTGCAGCTCCGTATTGATCGCCACGCGTTGGCCATCCTGTTTCACTGATCACAACTTTCTTTCCTTTTGCGTTTTGTGAGACAAGTTCATACATTTTTTTCATATAATCGACAGATATTTCAAGTGCACAGTGTTCCCAAAAAGGATAACAGTTAGCAAATAAGACATCGCAATAATCAATGATTTCTGGATAATTAACAAACATGTAATAAGCATCAACATAACCCACGGGTACATGGGGTACTGCTTGTTTAACACGTTTGATATAGTCGATCAGTTGTTCAACTTCTAAATCTTCTCTTAATAAAACTTCATTACCAATAGCTATCATATCTGCATAGCCATGAGATGCGATACGAATGATATTTTCGATTTCTTTTTCATTGTTTTCTAGATCACTATCTAACCATGCACCAACTAATGTTTTTAATGATTTTTCATGTGCTATTCTAGGAACTTCTTCATTGCCTTGTGTGGTAGAAAATGTTCTAATCCACTCTGTGTAAGGTCTAATAACTTCTAAACGATCAGCAATCTGTTGTTCAGAAATAAGTGATTTTTCACTGGGATCTTGACCTTCCATATAAGGACTAAAACTAATCCCTGAGATTTTTCCATTAAGAATGTGTTGGACTTTTGATTCTAGTTCGGCTTTATCTTCGCTGATGATAGGTTGTTTATGTAATAGATATCTATTAACATTTAAATAACGCATAGCATTTTTTGGTTTAGACACAACTTATCACCTCTTGTATTTATGATATCATAACCAACATCACGATTCATAAAAAAAATGCGAAGTTTAAACTAAACTTTCACATCTTTAACGACATAGAACAAAACAGTCTCAATGATGATACCATAAATAACACCAGCCATAAATCCCATAAAATCATAAAACTCAGTGGCACTATAGAATGCAAATGATACAAATGCTCCAAAGAAGATACCACGTAATAAAGCAATTTTAATATCCTTTGGACGTGCCAATAATCCAATGACTAACCCCATTAACAATCTATTAAACCAAAAAGATATTAAATAGACTGTACTAAGTTCACCAGGCATTCGCAAGGATGCTCCAACAATACAAAATACACCTAATAAAGTACCTAATAGAAGGCTAATAACAAGTCTTTTTGACATATCACCACTCCTTTATAGATATCATACACCTTTTTATGCTAATTTCTTCTTTCTTAATTCAATCCATGTGAAAATCATGTAACCCAAAATAAGTACACCAAGACCAATGAGTGATGGTACCAAACTTTCTAATAGTGTTGCAACAAGCAACATCACTAATCCTAAAATAGCGAGTCCTGGTACAACTGGATAACCCCATACTTGATAACGAGGATATTGTTCAACAGGGTGAGTTTTTCTAAATTTGAATAATGATATGAAAATCAGTGTGTTAAAAATTAAACCTGCAAAGACAACAAACGTGAGTAAAGACTCAACACTGATCGATGAAATCAAAAATTCAGCAGCAACCAAAATAGAAGCAAAGACTGCAGATAAGATCAATGAAATGTGAGGTGTTTGATACTTGGGATGATTTTTAGCAACGCTCTTGAAGAATAAACCATCTTCAGCCATCTTTTGATAGACTCTTGGGAATACTAAAATGCTACCATTCAACGCACCAAAAACTGAAATAGCAACAGAAATCATAATAATCAATTGACCCGCACTACCAAATAAGGTGTACGCAGCATTAAAGATAAACCAACCATAAGTTGCAGATAATAAATCCGTATAAGCCACCACACGATAGAGTGAAACAATAAATAAGACATAAATAGCCATCACACCGATCGTTGCTATCGATAAAGCTTTAGGTAAATCTTTCTTGACGTTTTTCATATGTCCTGTTAATACATTGAGATTTGTCCATCCTTCATAAGCCCATAAAGTACCAACAACTGCAAAACCAAAAGCTACAAGAATTTGAAAAAATGATTTGCCATCAAGAAGTGATGTGCTAACTAACTCCTGTTCGCCAACAAGTAAACCCATGATAATAATCATAACAATAGGGATGAGTTTAGCTGCCATAAAAATCATTTGAACGAGTGTCCCAATTTTCAATCCTAAGAAATTAATTAGGCTTAAGACAAGGATAGCTAAAAACGCTATTAAACTGATGACTGAACTTAATCCTGGAAAAATGTTTGCAATAATTTGTCCAAAAAGAATAGCAAGTAATGCGATACTTCCCGAAGAAGATAAAATCAAGTTCATAAATCCTGATAAGAAAGCCATACGTTTTCCATAAGCTTCTTTCAAGTAAACATAATATCCACCATTTTCAGTAAATAGTGTACCCAGTTCAGCATAACTCAATCCAGAAAATAACGTTATTAATCCCCCGACAACCCAAGCAAGAATTGAAAGTGGTAATGACTGATAAGAACGATCTAAAATTTGAAATCCTAAAAAGAAAATACCTGAACCGATCATGATACCCGCTAATATCGATATCCCTGACCAAACATTAATTGTTTTTTGTTGTGTCATATAAACCTCCACGAAATCAATGATTCATTGTGCATATATCATTTGAGCATGTCAATTCTACCATCTCACAATATCTCATTACCACTGATATACAACAGTAAAAAAACGCCATTCCTAAAGGAAAGACGTTTCTATACTATTTATTGTTCTTTAAATAACCTGTGATGATATCTCTAACTTCATGTTTTTTAGATGCATTGATAAACTCATCAATGTCATCCATAATATTATCAATGATATCGGTATTATAAATCGTCGCGTTAGATAGACCTAAAAA